>NZ_KV800702.1:53936-64833 GCF_001810285.1 Corynebacterium sp. HMSC071F07 | reverse complement strand
AGCCGCGTCCAGACAAGATGCATTGGAAGAAGCCGTTTTCGTCCAAAGCGAAGCGGAGATAAGCCATTGCGGCGTGCATGAGCTGCTCGACGTGAATGGGGCCTGGACTTTCTTCCTGCGCGGCGAAGTCCTCGGCCTCGATCAGCGCGGCGTCGAGGCGCTTGAGGAGCTCATCAATCGAGGCGTCGGCAACCGCGCGTAGCAGTTCCTCCTGATCCGTGAAGTGGCGGTACGCTGAGGTGGGGGACACACCAATGGCGCGCGTGACTGCACGAATGCTCACCGCGTCAGGCCCATGCTTTCGGCCGAGCTCTACTGCTACACGCAACATCTCCGCGCGCAGATTTCCGTGATGATATGGCTTGGAGGTACTCATGATTTGGCTATGCTATCACCGTCTTAAGCGCTTACTATTGTTTCTCCTGTCAACATTGTGAGCAGCATAATTGCCGGTGAATCGCCGTCAGATTCCACCGCGTCAACCCGGTGTGGAACATAGGCCGGAAGGTGGATGATCTGGCCTGGCCGGAGGAGGACTTCTTTGCCTCCACACGTAAACAAGACTTCTCCGCGCAACGTTTGTACGGTAATCGGATGTGCAGCCTTGTGATCCGGCAAACTTTGGCCCGCGTTAAAGGTGAATAGGATGAGGTTGCCGCCATCGGCGCTTAACACGCGTTTGACGGCCGGGCGTGGGCGCTGCGCGTTCGGCTCCGGCGCCTCCGCCAGGAGGTCCAGGTTGAGCATTTTCTCGCCGTGATGGCTGGCATTGTCGAAGGTGGTTACGTCATTGATTGGAAGCTCTGCCACGGGCCTATCTGTCATGGGCTTCTCCTTTATCTAAAGGCGGTGGTTTCATTCTCAACGTTACCCAAAAACATCAGATTTAATAAGACTCAAGCCGTATAAAATATTGTAGTTCGTGCCGTCAGTTGGAAGCGATTAAAGTTGAGCAAATGGAACTAATGATCGGCCGTGTCATCAAATCGCACGGAATCAAAGGCGAGCTGAGCGTCGAAGCCACCACCGACGAGCCCGAAATCCGTTTCGCGGTGGGCGAGGTGCTCCATGGCCGCCAGGGAAAGAAGGAACACGATCTCACCATCAAGGCAGTGCGCGCGCACAAAGGCCGCCTGCTCATTACCTTCGAGGAAGTAAAAGACCGAACCGCAGCCGATAGCCTGCGCGGCACCCAATTTTTTGCGCCGCCACTGGATAACCCAGACGACGAAGGTTTCTACGACCACGAGCTCGAGGGTCTGCGCGTCATCCACGAGGGGGCCGACATCGGTGAGGTTACCGGCGTCACCCACGGCCCGGTGCAGTCCTTGTTGTTGGTCAGCCTAGAAAATGGCAAGGAAGCGCTGATTCCTTTTGTCGAGGAGATTGTCCCCGAGGTCGACCTTGAGGAAGGCACCTGCACGATTACGCCACCGGAAGGATTGCTAGAGCTGTGAGGCTAGACGTCGTCACAATTTTCCCTGAATACCTAGACCCGCTGCGTCATGCTCTGCTGGGCAAGGCCATCGAGCAGGGCAAGCTTTCGGTGGGCGTGCACGATCTGCGCGGCTGGGCCACCGATACACATAAGTCGGTGGATGATTCGCCCTTCGGTGGCGGCCCCGGCATGGTGATGAAGCCGGAGGTCTGGGGCCCTGCGCTTGACGACGTCGCCAGTGGCGCCGCGCGCACCGCGGACCTGGAATCCTCGCTCCCGCACCTCAATAAGCCGCGCCACGACGACGTCGAGGGCGTGGAGGCCACCGGCTACGAGCGGTCGGTAGGGGAGGACGGCGTTGCCGAGGATCTGTCCTTGCCGCTGCTTATCGTCCCGACGCCTGCCGGAAAACCTTTCACGCAGGCAGACGCCCAAGAGTGGTCCAATGAGGAACATATCGTCTTTGCCTGCGGGCGCTACGAGGGCATCGACCAGCGCGTCATTGACGATGCAGCGCAGCGCTACCGCGTACGCGAGGTCTCCATCGGTGACTACGTGTTGATCGGCGGGGAAGTGGCGGTGCTCGTCATGGCCGAGGCCATCGTGCGCTTAATCCCAGGAGTGCTGGGCAACAAGCGCTCTCATGAGGAAGATTCATTCTCCGATGGTTTGCTGGAGGGGCCGAGCTACACCAAACCACGTGAATGGCGCGGGCTGGCCGTGCCTGAGGTGCTGACCTCTGGAAACCACGCGCTCGTGGATAGGTGGCGCCGCGAGCAATCCCTGCGCCGCACCTTTGAACGCCGCCCCGAGCTATTGGACGGCGTGGAGCTCGATAAAGCCGACCGCAAGTACTTGGAGCAGCTACGCAATGGAAGTTAGTACCGATCTATCTATTTTGATGACGGAGAAAGAATGGAATGACATTCTTACCCACATGCCGCAGCAGCTGGCAGAAGGCGGCTATGAGCCGGCGAATATCAGCGCGGAGGTCATCTCCTTTACCTGCGAGCCAGACAACATCTTGGTCAACGAGTACATGTCCAAGCACGGCAGCGCACCAGTAGGTGAGAGCGTGTGGCGCGTCATCGTCAATGGCAGCTCTGACCTGCCCTTGCATAAGGTCACCGCGGTGGTGGTGGACTGTTTGCCGCCGCACACGCTGTGGTACGGCACCTCCGAGATCGGTCATACCGAGTTTGGGTTGGGTACCGCCTGCGCGTGGCAACCATAAATCTTTAGGTAGTAACTTCGGCGACGAAAATGGGGAACCTCGCCCTCTGATTAGTTGCTGCAAAATCATCTTGTGAGTTGCGGAAAGAGGAATGTTCCCCGGATTCAATCGTCGTTGGCAGCGCCCGTCTTAACATGAGTTCATCAACAGGAAGTCTCCTTTCTTCCTTCTCTCTTTACTCGATACAAGGCAGGTGCAACGCATGTCCATCCCCAATACTTCCCCTCCGGCCAACAACGTCGCTGGTTTCCCCGATCCGGCAGATAACTACGTGGCACCCACAGAGCAACGCGGCGGGATATCAACCGGCTTGACGGTGGCTATTACGGCCATCGTTGGTCTTTGCTTGGCTGCAATCGTGGCGGGCGTCATGGCGTTCATGGGCAAAAGTGGCGGCTCTGATGATGCTGCTGCTGGTGCGGCCTCCCCAGTACTCGTCTCCCCTGCACAGGAGGCTGCCCCAGTAACTGTCACTGAGCAGCGCCCGGCCACCGTGACCGCGCAGGCGCCAGAACCCGTCGTACCCGTTGAGCGCGTTGCACAAGCTCCGTCCTACTCCTCTGGATACTCCAGCTATCGAGCGCTCACTGGCAACACCTCGCAAAGCTTTGCAGCAAATGTTTATTCATCCTTTGTAAGCAACTACGCCGCGACCGGCTCCCCGAACGCAACGCTGAAGGTTTATTCTCCGGCTACCGGCGGCAACTACGACATGTACTGCTCCGGCACGTCCTCCTCTGTCCGCTGTTCTGGAGGCGACAACGCAGCAGTTCTCATCTACTAGCACTCTGCCAGCACGCCAAAGCGCTTTCGCTTCCTGAACGAGTCGCCCCGACACGAATGTGTTGGGGCGTTACTGCGTGAGGGGAAGTAATTGAGGAGTTGGAGCGCTCATCGCTGGGATGAAAGGGCGGTGCGGTACCTTTGTTGAGTCCAGAAAATCAGCCACAAAGGTGAGGATTTCTTTTGAAGATTGCAGCTACCATCGCCGCAGAGATTGGTGTAAAGGAGTCTCAGGTTGAGACTGCTTTGACGCTTCTGGCGGAGGGAAACACTGTCCCATTCATCGCGCGCTACCGCAAAGAAGCCACTGGTGGTTTGGATGATTCGCAGTTGCGCACCATCGAGGAGCGCGCGACGTACCTGCGCGAATTGGAAGAGCGTAAAGAGGCAATTTTGGCGGCTATCGATGAGCAAGGAAAGCTCACCGACGAGCTGCGTGCACAGATTCTCGAGTGTGAGACCAAGGCGCGTTTGGAAGACCTGTCCCTGCCATACAAGAAGCGCCGCAAGACCAAGGCCGACATCGCTCGCGAGGCCGGCCTGGAAGAGTTGACGGACAAGCTCATTGAGAACCCCACGGCCAATCCAGAAGAGATGGCGGGGCAGTTCCTGACTGAAGGATTTGAAGACACCAAGAAGGCTCTCGAGGGCGCGCGTTCCATCATCATTGACCGTTTTGCTCTCGACGCCGACTTGGTCGGCGAGGTGCGCGAGCGCATGTTCAACGAGGGCACCATGGGTGCTTCCGTGGTGGCTGGCAAGGAAACCGAAGGCGCCAAGTTTAAGGACTACTTCGAGTTCTCTGAGCCTTTCGACCAGCTGCCCTCGCACCGCATCCTGGCGTTGCTGCGCGGTGAGAACGAGGGCGTTCTCCAGCTCAACCTGGATGCCGGTGAAGACGAAGTCTATGAGGGCATGATTGCCGAGCGTTTTGATCTTGCGGTTAAGGATTCCAAGTGGCTTTCCGACGCCGTGCACTGGGGCTGGCGCACGAAGCTCTACATCTCTTCTGGCCTTGATGTGCGCATGCGCCTCAAAGAAATCGCGGAGGAGGGCGCGCTCAAGGTCTTTGCTACCAACCTGCGCGACGTCTTGTTGGCGGCACCGGCGGGTCAACGCGCCACGATTGGACTGGACCCGGGCTATCGAAACGGCGTGAAGTGCGCTGTAGTTGATTCCACCGGCAAGGTTCTTGATACCGCAATTGTCTATCCGCATCAGCCGCAGAACCAGTGGAGCCAGGCAGTAAACACTCTGGCCACGCTGTGTGCGAAGCACTCGGTGGATCTCATGGCCATTGGCAACGGCACTGCGTCTCGTGAGACGGAGAAGCTGGCCAACGAGATCGCTGACATGTTGAAGCAGGCCGGCGGCCAGCGCCCAACTCCGGTCGTGGTCTCTGAGTCGGGTGCTTCCGTCTACTCCGCATCCCAGCTTGCCGCGGATGAGTTCCCAGACATGGACGTCTCGCTGCGTGGTGCAGTCTCCATCGCACGCCGTTTGCAGGATCCCCTGGCTGAGCTGGTCAAGATTGATCCGAAGGCCATCGGCGTGGGCCAGTATCAACACGATGTCAACCAGACCTCGCTGGCGCGCACCCTCGACGGCGTGGTTGAGGATGCAGTAAACGGTGTCGGCGTTGACCTAAACACCGCATCTGTTCCGCTGCTTGAGCGCGTGGCGGGCGTAAACTCCACCATCGCCACCAACATCGTGGCCTACCGTGACGAGAACGGTTCCTTCGCATCCCGCAAGGAACTCAAGAAGGTTCCGCGCTTGGGGCCGAAAGCCTTCGAGCAGGCAGCAGGCTTCCTGCGCATCAATGGCGGCGTTGACCCACTTGATTCCTCCGCCGTGCACCCGGAGGCCTACCCGGTGGTCGCCCGCATTGCGGAGTCCACGGGGCTCGGCGTGGCTGAACTTATCGGTAACTCCAGAGTGCTGCAGAAACTGCAGCCGGCAGACTTCGCTGACGATACTTTCGGTGTCCCGACTGTCACCGACATCATTGCCGAGCTGGATAAGCCTGGCCGCGACCCGCGTCCAGAGTTTAAGACCGCTACTTTCAAGGAAGGCGTGGACAAAGTCTCGGACCTGGTACCGGGCATGATCCTGGAGGGGACCGTCACCAACGTTGCGGCTTTCGGCGCCTTCGTGGACGTCGGAGTGCACCAGGACGGCCTAGTACACGTCTCCGCGATGAGCAATAAGTTCATCTCCGATCCACATGAGGTCGTGCGCTCCGGGCAGGTAGTAAAGGTCAAAGTCATGGAGGTTGACGTGCAGCGTCAGCGCATCGGCCTCTCGCTGCGCCTCGATGATGAACCAGGCCAGCCTGCACAACGCCAGGGTGGTGGCAAGCGTGGTGACAACGGCGGTAGCAGCAAAGGCGGCAACACTGGCAATGGGGCCAAGGGTGGCCGTGGAGCGCGTGGCGGCCGCGGCAATTCCGGTGGGCGTCCCGCCGGCGGCTCCATGGCGGATGCGCTGAAGAAGGCCGGCTTCGGCAACTAAATTTATTAAAAGTTGCTTCGTGGCGTGCTAGTGCAGCGCGGTGAGTTAGTGATAAGTTTGGTGAAACAAACAAAAGGGTGACCGCGGTCACCATACCTTCATGAGGGAGGGTTTCGCCTTGCACCAGAAACAAACGCCGTTCGACGCCACGCAGCCGGCTGCCCATGCCGTGCAGGAAACAGAAGCGAAGGGGTGGCATCGCATCCTGGACTGGCGCCCGCGTAGCGCACTCTCGCGGGTGCTGATCGTTTTCCTGCTGGTAGCGCCAGTCATCCTCGCAGCCACGATGATGTGGGCGATGTGGGACCCTTCCAAGTACATGCGGCAGATTGACTTGGCGGTGGTCAATGAGGACGCCGGCGTGGAAAAGCAGGGCAAATACGTCAACTACGGCGATCAAGTAGTAGAAGGCCTCCTGGAAACTGACTACCTGAACTTCGCCGAGATGAACGCTCAGGAGGCAAACGATGGGTTGTTAAAGGGCAAGTACCTGATGGTGGTGACCATCCCAAAGGTTTTCTCGGAGCAAGCGGTCACCATCATTAGCGATAAGCCGGTCAAACCGCAGATCCACTTCGCCAGCAACGACTATTACGGAACGAATGGCTCGGGGATTTCTTCGAGCCTGGTTCCGCAGGTGCAGACCAGCGTTGAAAACGCGATTTCCAAAAAGTATGCGGATCAAGTCATCGAGGGCATGGTCAAGCTCAGCGATGGCATTGGTACCGCGGCCGAAGGCGCAGGCCGTCTTGACGAGGGCGTGGGCAAGCTCCAGGCTGGCGGCGAGAAGGCTGTGACCGGCATCGACAAGCTGGATGCCGGAGCGGGCCAGCTCAACAACGGTGCGGGTCAGCTGCACGATGGCACTGGCCGGCTGGTCCAGGGCGTAAGCGAGCTTTCCACGGGCGCGGGTCGGCTTGACGACGGCGCGAATGAGTTGGCGACGGGCTCCGATAAGTTGCTGGAGGGCACGGGCAAGCTTGGCGAAGGCGCCAGCCAAATCGAAGGCGGCGTCGGCCAGCTCACCGGCATGCTCATCCCACTCCTGCAGCAAGCACAGTTAGTGGTGCCGAACCTCATCGGCTTGGTGGATGTGCTGCGCGGAATGGGAATGACGGCTCAGGCAGACCAGCTTTCCACTTTGCTGACGAAGCTGGATCCGGCAAATAGCAGCAACATGGTCTCCCAGCTGGAGAAGCTGCGTGATGGTACGCAGCAGCTGAATTACAACTTGTCCGACCCGAATTCCGAGTACCTAGGTGGCATGCTCAAGCTCAACCAGGGCACCCATCAGCTGGCGGAGGGAACCGGACAGCTGAAAAGCGGCGTGGGCGAGCTATCTACCGGCGCCGTGCAGCTGGATGAAGGTGCGGGACGCTTGGCAGAGGGCACCACGAGCCTTAAGGATGGTACCGGTCAGTTGAAGGGCGGCGGTGCCCAATTGAAAGACGGCATCGATAGGCTCAAGGATGGTTCGGGTCAGCTCGCCACGAAGCTGGGGGAGGGTGCTGAGAAGGCCCCGCATATTACCCAGCCCGACGCGACGGCACAGAATATGGCGGTGCCGATCAACTTCACCGAATCCAACGTCCATCCGGTGCAGACCGGCGTTAGCGCCGTCGACCCAACCAAGAAGGAAATCACGGGCGGCGTCTCGATGCTTCTGGTGCTCGTCTTTGGCTTCCTAGCCATGCTGCTGCTCGCTATGACCCTGCCTTATTATCTGCGTGGCATTTTGCCCGCATTCGCGGTGGTTAGCGGCATCAACTTCCTGTTGTTGCTGGGTATGGCGCTGATGTCCACGCTTATGGGCTGGCACCCGGCAAGCTGGCCGATGATGCTGGGAGTGCTCGCAGCAATCGCGATGGTGGGCGCTGCCACCTACCAGCTGCTGCTGGTGACCTTCGGGCGCAGGATTGGCGCCATCTTCTCGGTCGGCGTTTTTGCCATGGGAGTCATGGTCTTCGGCGGCGTGTGGCCCACGGCGGCCATCCCGGCACCGCTGCGTTTGCTGCATCCTTTGCACCCGATGACCTATGCTAAGAACGCCTTCACCCGCGCCACCGATGGCATTCATGATGGCACCTTCGCCGGCGGCATCATGGTCTTGTTCAGCGTCACCGTCTTGGCGGTAGCCGCCAGCTACCTCATCTTCCGCGCACGCCACCACGGCACCGCGCGCCTGCTGGACGAGCACAAGGTCATGGCAGCGACCACGGCTTAAGCGGCGTGCGCGAGCTAACCAAGCTCCCGGTGTAGGCGCTCCGCGCCGCCGGGGTAGCTGCGCAGCCGCAGTCCAAGCCCCGCGGCGAGCTCGCCATAGCGCAGCGCGAAACCGGCGCTGCGGCTGCCAGAATCACAAATTACCCAGACGGTGCCGCCAGCCGGAGCATCTAAGGAGCCCAGTGCTGCGCGCACCATCTCATCGCCGGCGGTGCCTGCCGCAATTTTGTGAAAAGGCAGAGCGTGCTGGCGCAAGTTCGCCGGCAGCGAGCTATAAAGCAGTGCGGACGGGTCACGGATGTCGAGGAAGCACTCCGCAGCTTCGCCAGCGCTAGCAGCAACGCCAGCGCTAGCAGCAACGCTGGCGTTAGAATTGAGCTCGGCATGAGCTTCCAGTGAGGTGCATAGTGCGCGCCCAGGATCGGCGCTGACGCGGAAGCTGCGCAGGCTCGCTGGGTACGCGGTGTAGCTGGATACCTGGCCCACGGTGGTGTCGATTCCGGTGAACCAGCCAATCGCGGCGGTGGCCATCAGCCCGCCGATGACGGAGGTGGTAGCTCCCAGAACACCGGCGCTGGCGCAATCGGGAAGGGCATCGGCAGTGGGAGCGGCAGGGAAGAGGTCGCGCAAACCGCAGCCGCGGCCATCCGGTGTGTTAGTGCCTGAATGCCATAGTGCTACGTCGCCGCGAAAACCCAAGACGGTGCCCCAGACCAGCGGAGTCGAGGTTGCCTCGCAGGCGTCGGCGATGAGGTACTTCGTGTCGAAGGTATCTGTGCCGTCGATGACGAGGTCTGTGTCCTGACACAGTTGCAGTGCATTGTCTGCGCTAAATTGGGCGACTTTCGCCTCGATGTGTATCTCTGGCTGTAGTTTACGGGCGCGCCGGGCGGCGACCGCGGCTTTGGGCTGGCCCACGTCATCCACGCCGAAGAGCACCTGGCGGTGGATATTGCTCAGCGCTACCTCGTCATCGTCGATGAGCGTAATGTGCCCGATACCCGCGGCGGCCAGCTGCTGCAGGACCGGGCAGCCCAATCCGCCCGCACCCACGATGAGCACGTGCGCGCGGTTAAGAGCAACCTGCGCATCTTGGCCGATTAGCACCTGTTGGCGCGCGGTGCGGGCAGACTCGAGTTCGCTAAGGCCCACTAGAGCACCTCATCGGCCCAGCTGGCAAGGCCTTCAAAGGTTGAAGAGGCTTGGGCATGCTCGCGGCGCGGGATGCGTCCTGCCTGGCGGGCATAGTGCCCGGCGGCCACCGCATGACGCATAGCGTGGGCCATGGCCACGGGGTCTTGGCAGCGGTTGATAGCGCTGGCCAGCAGAACCCCGTCGCAGCCTAGCTCCATCGCGAGGGCGGCGTCGGAGGCGGTGCCGATGCCGGCGTCGACAAGCACGGGTACATTGGCGCGCGCGGCGATGAGCTCGATGTTGTGGGGATTTAAAATTCCCAGCCCCGTGCCGATGGGCGCTCCCAGCGGCATCACGGCGGAAGCGCCCGCATCCTCCAAGCGCAGCGCCGCCACTGGGTCATCGCTGGTATAGGCCAAGACCGTAAACTCCTCTGCCACGAGGAGCTCGGTGGCGTCGATGGTTTCTACGACATCGGGAAGCAGCGTGTGCTCATCCGCAATGACTTCTACCTTGACCCAATTGGTGCCTAGCGCCTCGCGTGCCAGCTGCGCCGTGAGCACGGCATCGCGCGCGGTGCGGCAGCCCGCGGTATTCGGCAGCGGCTCAATGTTAAGCCGGCGCAGCAAGTCAAAGACGCTCTCGCCACCTGCCTGCGCGCTGTGGCGGCGCATCGCCACGGTGGTCAGCTGCGTGCCGGAGGCTACCAGCGCTTTTTCCAGCGCGTCCTGGCTGCTTGCGCCACCCGTTCCCATGATGAGCCGAGATTCAAAGCTCTTATCTGCGATTGTCAGCACTTTACTAGCCTCCCTGGATTGCAGTAAGAACATCGATGACCGCGCCTTCTTCGAGGCGGGTGTCTTTCCACGCCGAGCGTGGAACCACCGCGCCATTTATGGCCACCGCAGTGCCCGCCTCTGGTGCATTGACCTCGGCAATCAGTGCCGCCACTGTTGCTGCGGTGGTATCCATCTTCTGACCGTTGTAGGTGATTGTCATCGTGTTCCTTATATATCTGTCTCGATATGGCTGTCTTTACTTCGGCTCTAGCGCGCAAAGCGCAGCGGGTCGCAGGCCGAAAGGTCGATGCTGGGGTCCTCGCCGAGGACGAGCTCGCGCGTACACCGTGCACCGAAGGCGGCCAGCAGGATACCGTGGCGGAAATACCCGGTGGAGACAATGAGCCTGTCACTCACGCGACCCAGGTAGGGAAGATCATCAGGCGTGCCCGGGCGGGCGCCGGTGGTGGCTTCTAGGAACTCGCAATCTTCGATGCCCGGCAGCACCCGGATGGCATCGCGCAGCAGGTCACAGACACCGCCGGCCAGCGGGGCATTGAGGCTATCCTCGCGGCTGGTCGCGCCCACGGCGATGGTTCCGTCACCGCGTGGAATCAGATAGATAGGACGGTCTTCCACGAATCCGCGCACCACGCGGTCTAGCAGCGGGCGGCGTTGCTCTGGCACACGTAGGCGCAGGATGTCGCCGTAGACTGGGCGCAGCGGTTGCGACCATTCGCTAAGACCATTCGCCCCCAGTCCGGCGGCCAGCACCACCTGGTCTGCGGCGAA
>NZ_KV800702.1:26237-53836 GCF_001810285.1 Corynebacterium sp. HMSC071F07 | reverse complement strand
CCTCCTTCGGTGTGTACCACTCCGCCGTCGACTCCATCGTCGACGCGTGTGACCTTTGTGCGGTGAAAGTGCACGCCTAGGTTTTCCGCGGCGTCGTATAGCGCGAGCGCCCATTGCCGGGGGAAGACCTGCGTATCCCCGGGAATTGAGACGGCGCCGGCCAGGCGTGGGCTCAGCCCCGGTTCGAGGGAGCGCGCCTGCCGCACGGTGATGCGCTCGACCTGCATGCCGTGCGCATTCTGGTAGTCCATGAGCTCTGACAAATGCTGGGAATCGGCGCGGTCCGCGGCTACCACGAGCGTGCCTTCGTCGCGGTAGCCGGTATCGAGGTCGCTGTGCTTGGCGACGGCCGCGATAAGCTCCGGATACCATTTGCCCGAGGCCTGCATTAGCGGAAAGAGCGGGTCTTGTTGATAGACCACCTCCGCGGCGGGAGCCAGCATGCCGCCGGCATGGTGCGTGGCGCCGGATGCTGGCGCTGGGTCGAAGACATCGACTTTGATCCCTGACTGGGCCAACTCTACTGCGGTGGCAAGGCCGATGGCCCCGGCGCCGACGATGGCAACGCTTGAGCTGGCAGTGCTGGCAGTGCTCATGCGCGACCTTTCTCGAATTCGCTCAGGAGACGCTCGCAGTAGGCGGCCGGGTCCGGGGCATTCATGATTCCGCGCACGACGGCCAGGCCGTCGACGCCGGTTGCAGCGAGCTCGGCGGCATCGTCCGCGGTGACGTCGCCGATGGCGACTACGGGCAGCTGCGAGGCGGCGACGATCTCTGGGTAGCCCTCGAGCCCCAGCGGGGTGCGTCCAGAATCCTTCGTCGGGGTAGCGCGGAAGGGACCGCAGCCGACGTAGTCGAGGACGTCCGCGTACTGGTTTGCGTCCCTAATTAACTCAAGCGTTCCCGTGGTCAGGCCGATGATTGCATCGGGGCCGAGCAGCTCACGTGCGGCACGTGGGCAGAGATCGTCCTGGCCGATGTGCACGCCGTGGACGGGCGCGCCCGCGCAACGCAGAGCTAGGGCGACGTCGACGCGGTCGTCGATAAGCACGTGCGCGCGCGGATTTACCTCGTGCACCGCCTCGGCCACGCGGGCGCCCAAATCATAGAGCGTGCGGGCAGAAATTGGCTTTGAGCGCACCTGTACCACGCCCGCGCCGCCACGCACGGCGGCCGCGGCAATCTCCGGTGACATATTGGTGCCGGTGACGAAGTAACAACGCAGATCAAGCACGGTCGGCTGGCTCCGTGTCTGCCGTTTGATAGAGCTTGGAGCCTTGCGCCTTGAACTCGGCTGACATCATTGCCTCGCCGGCCTTGGCATCGGTGGGAAAGCTCGGCATGCCCAGGGAATCCGAGAAAGTATCGCGGATGTCCTGGCTAATCCGCATGGAACAGAACTTCGGGCCACACATCGAACAAAAGTGCGCGGTCTTGGCGGGCTCAGCCGGCAAGGTCTCATCGTGGTATTCCTGCGCGGTCTCAGGGTCGAGCGAAAGCGCGAACTGATCGTGCCACCGGAATTCGAAGCGGGCCTTGCTCATGGCGTCGTCCCACGCCCGCGCGCCGGGGTGGCCCTTGGCCACGTCGGCGGCATGCGCGGCGAGCTTGTAGGTGATGACGCCGGTCTTGACATCGTCACGGTTCGGCAGACCCAGATGCTCCTTCGGGGTGACGTAGCACAGCATCGCGGTGCCGCCCATGGCGATGTGTGCGGCGCCGATGGCGGAAGTGATGTGGTCATATCCCGGAGCGATGTCCGTGACCAGCGGGCCCAGTGTGTAGAACGGGGCGTCGTGGGCCCAGTCCTGTTCCAGCTCGTTGTTTTCCTGGATCATGTTCAGCGGAACGTGGCCGGGGCCTTCCACCATGACCTGCACGTCGTATTCCCAGGCGCGGCGGGTGAGCTCGCCGATGGTCTTAAGCTCGGCGAACTGCGCCGTGTCGTTGGCGTCGGCCAGGCTGCCAGGGCGCAGGCCATCGCCCAAGGAGAAGGCGACGTCGTATTGCGCGAAAATCTCGCAGAGCTCGTCGAAGTTCTCGTAGAGGAAGGACTCCTTGTGGTGGGCCAGGCACCAGCCGGCCATAATCGAACCGCCGCGGGAGACAATTCCGGTGACGCGCTTGGTAGTCAACGGGATGAAGGGCAACAACACACCGGCGTGGATGGTCATGTAGTCCACGCCCTGCTCGCACTGTTCGATGACGGTATCGCGGAAGATCTCCCAGGTAAGGTCCTCGGCCACGCCGTTTACCTTCTCCAGCGCCTGGTAGATAGGCACGGTGCCAATCGGTACTGGGGAGTTGCGCAGAATCCACTCGCGGGTGGTGTGGATGTCATCGCCGGTGGAAAGATCCATCACGGTATCGGCTCCCCAGCGGGTGGCCCAGCGCAGTTTGGACACTTCTTCTGCGATAGAAGAAGTCACGGCGGAGTTGCCGATGTTGGCGTTGATCTTGGTCAAGAACTTGCGGCCGATGATCATCGGCTCGGACTCAGGGTGGTTGATGTTATTCGGGATAATCGCGCGTCCGCGGGCGACCTCGGCGCGCACGAACTCGGGATCGCAGTGCTCGCGCAGCGCCACGAACTCCATTTCCTTGGTGATGATTCCCTTGCGGGCATAGTGCATCTGGGTGACGCGCTTGCCGGCCTTGGCGCGCAGGACGGCACGCTTCTCGCCGCGCCATTCCGCTGAGGCCGCACCACGCTTTTGGGCGGACTTGCCGTCGTCGGCCAGATTGCGCTCGCGGCCGGCGTACTCCTCAACGTCGCCGCGGCCTGCAATCCACTCGCTGCGCAGACCCGGCAGGCCCACCTCCGGCTCACACTCGGGGCCGCGGGTGCGGTAGACGCGGAAAGGCTCGTTGGGCCCAGTGGGTGAGTCATCGAGCTCGATCTGGGTTTCCGGTACCTCCAGGCCATCACGGATGATGGGGGAGTAAGAGTGCTTTGGATGGATCTCGTTAGGGGTAGCCGACATGGCGCCTTCCTCACTTCCTTCGCTGGTGCTAACCAGACAGGTTCGAACGGTCTAGACGCGGCCTTGGCGCCTATCTCAGCCCACTTCTTCGTGGGCACCCGTGGGGTACTTGCATCACACACCATAAACCCTGTGATGCGCGTCTGTCTTGGAATTGCAAGAATTTGCTGTTCGCGCGGTGGGTATGGAAGAATTCCTTTGTTCTATGTAACAGGCACGAACCGGTCAGCTTCTTCAAGGATGAAGGGGCGCTAGGGTCCTCTGTCTTAAACTGAAAAGGAAAAACAATGGCTAACCTCATTGACAAGGTAGATGCAGCACAGCTGCGTGACGATGTTCCAGACTTCCGCCCAGGCGATACCCTCGACGTAAACGTCAAGGTCATCGAGGGTAAGACCCAGCGTGTTCAGCTCTTTAAGGGCGTGTGCATCCGCCGCCAGGGCGCTGGCATCCGTGAGACCTTCACCGTCCGTAAGGTCTCCTTCGGCATCGGCGTTGAGCGTACCTTCCCGGTTCACTCCCCGAACATCGAGTCCATCCAGGTTGTACGCCGCGGCCGTGTCCGCCGTGCAAAGCTGTACTACCTGCGCGACCTGCGCGGCAAGAAGGCTCGCATCAAGGAGCGCCGCTAGTTCTAGCGCCGAAAGCGCCCGCCTCCGTTTTCGTTCCTCATTCGAGGTTCGAGAGGGAGAGTGGGCGCTTTTGCTATGTCTAGACTGTTAGGCCTGGACTGTTAGCTTTGCTCTAGTTTTCTTGGTTTTGGTGCTGCGTTTAAATCTGTGCTGAGCTGGTGCCCGGCTGCTGGGTGGAGCCCTGGGCCATTTGCTGCTCGGCGAGCACGTGCTTAATGTCTTGTTGGTCGCTCCTTACCTTTTTCGCCCACCAGACGACGCCCGCGACGATCGCAACGATGATCAGTAGCGGTACGAGTATGAAAAGAAGTTCAATTATTCCCAAAGACATAAACAGCACGCTACTACAGGCGAAAAAGTAATTCAATACTTTTTGATGGAAGTTTGCGGAGCTCGCGGGGGACTGATGGGGGATTCGGCGAACTTAGAGTTCGCTGAATGCTTTCGTCAGGGTACCGGTTTTCGGGCCCATTGTTGCTAGGATTTAGCCCGTGAATAACGAGAAGGAATTCGAAGACCATGGCGCAGACGTCGCGACTAGCGAGGCCAAGCCGGTAGAAGAAGTATCAGAGAAGAAAGAAAAGAAGGAGAAAAAGGAGCTGCCGTGGCTCCTGGAGACCCTTCTCATCATCCTCTGCGTATTGTGCGTGGTAGGCCTCGTACAAACCTTCATCGGCCGCCAATATGTCATTCCTTCTGGTTCGATGGAGCCAACCCTCCACGGCTGCGATGGCTGCACCAATGACCGCATCTTCACCGAGAAGATTTCCTACTACGGAGATAAGGGCCCAGAGCCTGGCGACGTCGTGGTGTTCAAGGGCACCGATGACTGGAACCGCAATTACCAGTCGCCGCGTTCTTCCAACGAGGTCATTCACAAGATTCAGGATGTACTGAGCTACGTCTCGCTGACCCCGCCGGATGAGAACACCTTGGTCAAGCGCGTCGTAGCTACGGGCGGCCAGACCGTGTCCTGTCAGGAGGGCGATCCAGCTGTGATGGTGGATGGCAAGCCGATTAACCAGGACTACGTCATGGATCCGCCAACCTACAAGGTTGACGAGAAGACCGGTTCCTATGCCTGCGGCGGTGCCTACTTTGGCCCAGTTACCGTTCCGGAAGGAAACATCTGGGTAATGGGCGATAACCGCACGGCTTCCGCGGACTCCCGCTATCACATGCAGGATCAGTACCAGGGCACCATTCCGGTAGAAAACGTCCGCGGCAAGGTCATGTTCGTGTTCTTCCCGTTCAACCACATCGGTGGGGTAGATGACCCAGACATCCAGGCCTAGAAAGCGGCGTCCCAACCTAGAAAACCGCGCCGTTGACCACGCCCCGGAAGAAGAGCGCGTGCGCGTGCGCGATCTTCTGCCTACGGTCATCGTGGTGTTTCTGGTCTTGGCTTTCGTGCAGACGTTCATCGGGCGGATGTATCTGATTCCGTCGGCTTCGATGGAGCCGACGTTGCATGGCTGTGCGGGCTGTAAGAATGACCGTATCTTGGTCCAAAAACTCAGCTATTACTTCTCTGATCCGCAGCCCGGTGATGTCGTGGTCTTCGCGGGCGCCGATTCCTGGAATTCTTCCTTCGCAGTAAAGCGCTCCGATAACGTGCTCGTTCGCGGCGTCGAAAATGCCGGCGCGGCCATCGGCTTGCTGCCTAATGGGGAAAACATTTTGGTCAAGCGTGTTATCGCTACCGAAGGCCAGACCGTTTCCTGCGAGGCAGGTGACCCGGCAGTGATGGTGGATGGCCAGCCCATCGACCAGTCTTATGCCAAAACCCCGCCAGAGATGCCGGTGGATACCGCAGCTGGCTCGGAGGCCTGCGGCGGCAGCTATTTTGGCCCCGTCACGGTCCCGGAGGGAAATATTTGGGTGATGGGTGATAATCGCACGAACTCGCTCGACTCCCGCGCGCACTTGGGCGACAACCTGCAGGGCACGATTCCGGTGGACAATGTTCGCGGCAAGGTAGAGGCAGTGGTTCTGCCGATTCCACGCGCACAGCTTATCGACGATCCCAAAATCCAACATGCGGCGGCTTAAACAACAGCGCACCTACGAAGTGGCCTTGAGTAAGGCTGGTCTGGGCCCGGTAGCCGGCGTCGATGAGGCCGGCCGCGGGGCGTGCTGCGGGCCGATTACTATCGCCGCATGCATCCTGCCGGAGAAGATCGTTCCGGAGTTGGATAAGCTCACCGACTCTAAAAAGCTCACGCCCAAGACGCGGGAGAAGCTCTATCCCATCATCAAAGACAAGGCTCTGGCCTGGTCTGTGGTGCATATTGGGGCGGATGACATTGATTCTCGCGGCATCCAGCACGCTAACGTCTCTGGGATGCGTAGGGCGGTAGCGCGCCTGGAGGTGCGCCCGCACTACGTGCTTACCGACGCCCTGAAGATCCCCGGCATGCCCGCACCCCAGCTGCCCATGGTGGGCGGCGATGCCGCGGCGCGCTGCATTGCGGCTGCCAGCGTGCTGGCGAAGGTCTCGCGCGACCACGTGATGGATGAGCTCGATAGGCAGTATCCGGGCTATGGTCTGGGCTCGCACAAGGGCTATGGAACGGCTATTCATCAGGAAGCGATCGCCCAATTGGGTGCCTGCCCGGAACACCGGATGAGCTATCGCAACGTGGCACAAGCCCACGCGAAATTTCTCGCGCGCGCCTGAAACTGTTCAGGTGATTTCCGGGTTAAGCTAAGGCCCATTGACCCCACAACTTTGGAGGATTAGCAAGTGAGCGCCGAGGAACTCGACAACTACGAGGCGGAAGTAGAACTCTCCCTCTACCGCGAATATCGAGATGTTGTAAGCCAGTTCTCCTACGTAGTGGAAACCGAGCGCCGCTTCTACCTGGCGAACGCCGTGGAGCTCATCCCGCACACCTCAGGCCCGGATGTCTACTACGAGGTACGCATGTCTGATGCCTGGGTATGGGACATGTACCGCTCTGCTCGCTTCGTGCGCTACGTCCGCGTTATTACCTACAAGGACGTCAACATCGAGGAGCTGGATAAGCCAGACTTCCTCCTGCCGGAATAGTTATTTCCTTAAAATGTCAGCCCCTGAATAAGGCTGTGCTGGCTTAGCAAACGACACCATCTTTGCGCGCCCTGTCGCGGTAACTTGCCTGAGTCGCGGTGAGTTATCCACAGTTGGCGCGCTTTTTGCGTTTTGGGGCTAGCTATATTCTCTGCTTCTGCGCTGGACTGGGTCTTACAAAGAAAAGTTGATGCGGCTTTTGCGGCGTTTCAGCGGGTGTCGCAGCCCAGGGCGCGGCGAAAGCTCGGAATTTGGGGGAGTAAAGCGTGCTTTTAAGGTCCAATAAGAACCAGGTTTTAGGAAAACGCGGGGAGGCATTTGCCGCGCAGTTTTATCGTGAGCGCGGCGGACAGGTGCTGGCCGCCAACGTGCATTATGCGGTGGGCGAGATTGACCTTATCGTGCAGGAGGGGGCCACGATTGTTTTCGTAGAAGTTAAGACGAGGGCCTCTGATGCTTTTGGGGTAGCCGAAGCCGTTACCCCGCGAAAGCTGGTGCGCATGCGGAAGGCTGCGGCGCAGTGGCTGCAGGATAAACCCTTGTCCGTGGTGCGCTTCGACGTCGTGGCGCTGGTGGCACGCGGCCAGGGATTTGAGCTCACGCACTACGAAGGGGTTGAGCATGGCGCTCGGTAGATGCCATACGACGGCCCTCGAAGGCGTTACCGCGCACGTGGTCACGGTGGAAGCCAACGTGGGAACGGGGCTGCCGGGAGTGCAGGTGGTGGGCATGGCGGATACGGCGATCTCGGAATCGCGAGACCGCATCCGTACTGCGGTGGTTAACTCGCGGCTGCCGTGGGCGAAGACGCGCGTGGTGGTCTCAATGGCGCCGGCGGCTTTGCCGAAGTCAGGTGCACACTTTGACCTTCCCATGGCGTTGGCGATCTTGTCTGCACAGATGCCGCACAATGAACTCCTCGACAATGCGTTGGTGCTTGGTGAGTTGGGCTTAGATGGCAGCGTGCGCCCAGTATCTGGCATCATTCCAGCACTTCTAACGGCGCGGTCCCAGGGCTTCGACACCTTGGTGATCCCGCCGGGCAATGCGGCTGAGGCGACACTGGTGCCGGATATGAACGTGCTGGTGGCACACACGCTTGTCGATGCCTTCGCATGGGCATGCGGCAGCCGGGACTTGCCTTCGGCGCAGGGGATGGAAGTACCAGTTCCCGCATGCGAGGAGGTTCCAGACTTTCGCGACATCGCGGGCCAGAGGGAAGCGAAGTGGGCCGCAGAGGTTGCAGCCGCTGGCGGGCATCACCTGTTGATGGTGGGCCCGCCGGGATCAGGAAAGTCGATGATTGCGGCACGTTTGCCTTCCATCCTGCCCAAGCTGAGCACCGACCAATCCGTCGAGGCCACAGCCATTCACTCCTTGGCGGGCACTCCCGGCGCGGTGGTCTCCCGTGCGCCGTTTATTGCGCCGCATTCCTCGGTTACGCGGGCAGCGCTGCTCGGCGGCGGTGCGGGGAATCCGCGGCCAGGCGCGGTGAGCTTGGCGCATCATGGGGTCTTGTTCCTCGACGAGGCCAGCGAAGTATCCGCGCGCGTATTGGACGGGCTGCGCGCTCCCTTGGAGGACGGGCACGTGACCATCTCGCGTGCGCGGCGCGAAGTTACCTTCCCGGCGCGTTTTCAGCTGGTGCTGGCCGCCAATCCATGCCGTTGTGCCGCTGAGGAGCCAAGCAAGTGCCGGTGTAGGGCGTCTGAGCGACGGAACTATCTCACAAATTTGTCGGGGCCGTTGCGTGACCGCTTGGATATGGTGGTGGATATATCGGGCCGGGCGGCGAGCTTGCATGCGGTGGATGAGGAGCCTTCGGCGGCAATCGCGGAAAGGGTCGCGCAAGCACGGGATCGAGCGAAGCAGCGCTGGCGCGGTGATGGACTTGCCGTTCACAATAACGGTGCGGTGCCAGCTTCGTATTTGCGGCGGAATCGTCCTGCGACGGAGACTGCAATGGCGATGCTTGCGGCCTATCTTGCAGATGGCGAGCTAAGCCAGCGCGGCGTTGACCGTGTACTACGCCTAGCGTGGACGCTGGCAGACCTTGATGGCAGCGCCCAGCCTGACATCGACCATGTGGGCAAGGCGCTAGACCTGCGTGGGGCGGGCGTGCTGGAAAGGCTGGCGGCATGAGTAGCTTAGATTTGTCTACTTCGCTGCATGCTTGGATCTATCTCAACCGAGTGGTGGAAGGTCCATCTCGTACCCTGCACGGTTTGTTGTCCCAGTACCCCGTGGATGAGGTGGCGCATGGTGTCTATCACGCGGCGGACTGGATTGGTGCGTTGCGCGATGAGACGGCAAGTAGGAGGGACTGGCTGCGGCAGGACGAAGACTTGGCAGCGGCGCAGCGCGTGGGCGCGCGGCTGATTACTCCTGAGGATGCTGAATGGCCTCGGGAAGAATTCGCCCAGGCCTTCGGCTTCTATCAGGCAGGCGGCGCCGATGCCCCGGCGACCTTTGATAGCCAGGCCGTTCCACCGCATGCGCTGTGGGTGAAAGGCAAGTCCGTGCGCGAATGCGTGGCTCAGTCGGTAGCTCTCGTGGGAACACGCGCGATTAGTCGCTACGGCTGGGAGGTCTCCAAGTTGCTGGCTGGGGGCTTGGCCAGCCACCAATGGACCACGGTTTCGGGCGGGGCGCTGGGCGTGGATACGACTATCCATGAAGCAACTTTGGAAGCAGGTGGCCAAACAGTCGCGGTTGCGCCATGCGGCATCGATGTTAACTATCCTGCGCGCAATGCGTCCTTGTTCGCGCGGATCGCGGAAAGCGGATGCGTCATCTCTGAGTTCGCGCCCGGGACTACCCCGCAGCGTCATCGTTTCCTCACCCGCAACCGCTTGGTCGCGGCGCTTTCGGCCGGCACTGTGGTGGTAGAAGCCGCGTTTCGTTCAGGGGCTCTCAACACTTTGAACTGGGCGGAGGCGCTCGGCCGGGTAACCATGGCGGTGCCAGGGCCAGTCACCACAGCAGGCTCGCTGGGATGCCATCAACGCATCCAGGACCAGCGGGCGCAGCTGGTGACATCGGTGGATGAGATTCGCGGGTTGGTGGGCAACGTCGGAAGTGTGGATGCGGCAGGGCAGTACGAGCTCGACTTTGCTCCGAGCAAGGTGCAGCAGCTATCTCGCAACGAGCTCAAGGTCTTTGATGCCGCGCCACAAAATAGCGAGGAAGGTGCAACCGCAGAAGACATCGCTCAACAAGCAGGCATGCGCGTGGCCTTGTGTGTCCACCTCTTGGTGGCTTTGCAGAAACAGGGGCTGGTCATGCGCGAGGGCAAGCACTGGCGGCGCAGTGAATGAGATACGAGAACACAAATGACAAAGGCGACAAAGGCGCTGCGCTAGACAGGGGAATGTTGAGCCTTCTGCAACTGGAGTAGACTCCTGGGACATGACACGGAGCGCGGAGGAGCTATCTGGGCAGCTGGTGGAGGCAATCGAGGATTTCGCCGAGCACCAGCTGCTCATCCGTGGGCGCTCGCAGGCCACGGTGAAGGGATACCGCTCCGACCTTCGGGACTTAGCTCGTAGCGTTCCAGATTTTGCGAGTTTCGACCTGAACGCATTGCGCGCCTGGCTCGGTGAGGCTGTCACCGCCGGCAAGTCCCGAGCCACCTTGGCACGCCGCACCGCGGCGGTTCGAGCGTTTTCGACGTGGGCGGTGCGCGAAGGCCATCTTGGCTCGGACGTTGCAGCGCGCTTGGTGACTCCGAAGGTGGGCAAACACCTGCCTAAGGTTCTGGGGGAGAACGAAGCAGGGGAGCTCGTGGGCAATGCCGTCTCGGCCGACGAGGTTCATTTCCTGCGTGATAGTGCGATGCTGGAGCTGCTCTACGCCACCGGCATGCGTGTGGCAGAGCTTGCCGGCCTCGATATCGGTGACCTCGATCTGCGCCGGCAGACCGCGCGGGTTACCGGTAAAGGAAACAAACAGCGCGTGGTGCCTTTTGGAGAGGCAGCCGCTGATGCCTTGCGCACTTGGCTGGATAAGGGCCGCGCGCAATTGGCGGGGGAGACGGAAGCCGTCTTCGTGGGCACACGCGGTGGGCGTATTGACCAACGCCAGGTACGCCGCGTGGTGGAGAAAGCCGCACAGGTAACCGGCGCCAATGGGCTAAGCCCGCACAGCTTGCGGCACACAGCGGCGACCCACCTTCTAGAAGGCGGCGCAGACCTGCGCGTGGTGCAGGAGCTTTTGGGGCACTCGTCCTTGCAGACCACGCAGGTTTATACCCACGTTTCCGCACAGCGGCTCAAGGATGTTTACTCTAAGGCCCATCCACGGGCTTAAGCCGGATCACCGGGGCGTCGAGAAGCGAAAGCGGATCGATATACGTCTTTTCCGGGCCGTCGATAAGCGCGCCCCAGTGCAGGCCAGGCTTGCCGTCCACCGGTGGTGCTAACCTGCCAATGACTTGGCCCTCGCGGACCTTATCGCCCTTGGACACATGCCCGAATACAGGCTGATAGGTCGTGCGCACGCCATCGGCATGCGCGATGGAAACTACGGGTTTGCCCGCCACCTTGCCAACAAAATAGACCTCGCCGTCGCCAGCAGCGCGAACGTCAGAGCCAATCGAAAGCGCCAGGTCCACACCCCGGTGACCAGCGCTCCACTTCTGAGCCGGTGGATCAAAACCTTCCAAAACCCGCGTTGCCATGGCAGCGCCCGTGGTGGGATCGACATATGCCCACGCGGTCGGCGTGTTGGGCGCGCCGGGAGCACAGGGAAGAATGACCAGTTGAAAGGCGCCGAGGCACAGAGCGAGCCAGCAGACATTTGGCTTCGTGCGTATCCAAGAAAAGTTCTTTGCGTTGAGTTTCATAGACCTAGTCTTTGCAATGGGGCAGTGGTGGCGAAAGAGTTGATTAATGCGCTGTGAACAAACTGGGGTTAGTGAGGTGCATGTGAACGATGTGGCGCAGTTTGGGGCCGCGTCAGCGAAAAATTGTGGAAAAGCGCCACTCGTTTTGGACTAGTGCGCAGGATGCGGCTAGAATTTGCCCCAGCAGTGTGTCTGGCATGTTTAAAAACATTTCGATGCGCTGACTACGCGCGGCGAAGTCGTTGCTTCCTGGGTTAAGGAAGAAACAGCCCTGTGTTGACGCGGTCCCCACATGAAGTGGGGTGTTGACCAGAGCCTTCGTTGCTAGGGTGCGGAATAAAACACCGCACATTTTCTTGCAAAACCGAAATAACAACAGAAAGCGAGCGAATCATGGCAGTTGTAACCATGCGCGAGCTCCTCGACGCTGGTGTGCACTTCGGCCACCAGACCCGTCGTTGGAACCCAAAGATGAAGCGTTTCATCTTCACCGACCGTAACGGCATCTACATCATCGATCTTCAGCAGACCCTGACCTACATCGATGAGGCTTTCGAGTTCGTCAAGGAGACCGTTGCCCACGGCGGCACCATCCTCTTCGTCGGCACCAAGAAGCAGGCTCAGGAAGCAGTTGCTGAGGAAGCAACTCGCGTTGGCATGCCTTACGTCAACCACCGTTGGCTGGGCGGCATGCTCACCAACTTCCAGACCGTTTCCAAGCGTCTGAAGCGCATGAAGGAGCTTCAGGCAATGGACGCAGCTGAAGACGGCTACAAGGGCCGCACCAAGAAGGAAGTTCTCATGTTGACGCGCGAGCGCGTCAAGCTGGAGCGCGTTCTCGGTGGCATCTCCGAGATGACCAAGGCGCCTTCCGCACTGTGGATTGTTGACACCAACAAGGAGCACATCGCGGTTAAGGAAGCTCAGAAGCTGAACATCCCAGTTGTTGCCATCCTGGACACCAACTGCGATCCGGATGACGTTGACTTCCCGATCCCGGGCAACGACGACGCAATCCGCGCTACCAAACTGCTGTCCGGCATCATCGCCACCGCAGTTGAAGAGGGCAAGAAGGCCCGCGAGGAGCGCCAGCTGGCTGCAGCTAAGGAAGCTGCCGGCGACTCCGCTGAGAAGGAAGCTCGCGACGCAGCAGAGGCTGCTGCTGCTTCCGACCCAGCATCTGCTGAGTCCGCAGAGTAAAAGACTTTAGGCTAAGCCCCCGCTACCGTTGGATTACGGCCGCGGGGGGTTATTTTTCTGTAAAAACTCACCCCCAAGGGCGGCGTAAAACGTTAGCGTCGAGTACGCTGTCACATCGAATACTGTTTGAAACCAAGGAGGATCGCCCGAACTATGGCGAACTACACTGCTGCAGACGTAAAGGCACTGCGCGAGGCTACCGGCTCCGGCATGCTTGATTGCAAGAAGGCACTCGACGAGTCCAACGGTGACTACGACAAGGCCGTAGAGTTCCTGCGCATCAAGGGCGCAAAGAACGTTTCCAAGCGCGCTGAGCGCGAGGCTACCGAGGGCCTCGTTGCTGTTTCCGGCAACACCATGGTCGAAATCAACTGCGAGACTGACTTCGTTGCAAAGAACGAGGCATTCAAGGCTTTCGCTACCAAGATCGCTGAGGCTGCTGGCGAGGCTAAGGTCAACTCCGGCGAGGAGCTGAACAACCTCGAGATCGACGGCAAGAAGGTTTCTGAGATCGTCGACGAAGAGTCCGCAAAGACCGGCGAGAAGCTGCAGGCACGCCGTGCAGTCACCCTCGAGGGCGACAACGTCGCTGTCTACCTGCACCAGCGTTCCGCTGACCTGCCGCCGGCAGTTGGCGTTCTCGTTTCCTACGAGGGCAACGCTGAGGGCGCACACGCTGTTGCTCTGCAGATCGCAGCTATGAACGCTGAGTACCTGACCCGCGAGGACGTTCCGGCTGAGGTCGTTGAGAAGGAGCGCGAGATCGCTGAGGCTACCACCCGCGAGGAGGGCAAGCCGGAAGCTGCTCTGCCGAAGATCGTGGAAGGTCGCCTGAACGGCTTCTACAAGTCCGTCGTTCTGCTTGAGCAGGCTGCACTGTCCGACTCCAAGAAGACCGTCAAGCAGGTTGCTGAGGAAGCTGGCACCACCATCAAGGGCTTCGTGCGTTATGAGGTCGGCGCCTAAGGCTTCGATTTAAAGCTGCTTGCTTTTTAGCTGCAGACTTTCTAGTGGTCCTGTCGCAATTGCGGCAGGACCATTTCGCGTTTTCTGTGCGGGTGGCATCCACCCCATTGAATATGAGCAATAGAGCTTGTGTGGGTAAGATGGAACGGACTTAAAAACGCCCGCATTAAGGAGACGATGAAGGCCGTGGCTAACCCTGACACCAAGCGAACCGGATACAAGCGCGTAATGCTTAAGCTGGGCGGTGAAATGTTCGGAGGTGGCAAGGTCGGCATCGACCCAGACGTTGTAGAAAACGTCGCCCAGCAGATCGCCGAGATTGCAAAGCAGGGCACCGAGGTCGCCGTAGTCATTGGCGGCGGCAACTTCTTCCGCGGCGCCGAGCTTTCCCAGCGCGGCATGGACCGCGCCCGTTCTGACTACATGGGCATGCTGGGCACCGTCATGAACTCCCTAGCACTGCAGGACTTCCTGAAGCAGCAGGGCGTCGATTGCCGCGTGCAGACCTCCATCAACATGGCTCAGATCGCAGAGCCTTACCTGCCGCTGCGCGCAGACCGCCACCTGGAAAAGGGCCGCGTGGTTATTTTCGGCGCTGGCATGGGCATGCCGTACTTCTCCACTGACACCACCGCCGCACAGCGCGCGCTGGAAATTGGGGCAGAGGTGCTCTTCCTCGCCAAGGCTGTCGACGGCGTCTATTCCGACGACCCACGCACCAACCCTGATGCGGAACTCTACTCCGAAATCACCCCGCGTGAGGTCATCGAGAAGGGGCTAAAGGTTGCAGACGCCACCGCGTTCAGCCTCTGCATGGATAATGACATGCCAATCCTGGTGTTCAACCTGCTGACTGAGGGCAACATCAAGCGCGCCGTCAACGGCGAGCAGATCGGCACCCTGGTTCAGTCCAAGGAAGACTAAGAAAGTACTTTAGGCCACGTCCTTCGCCCCAGAAGGCGTGCGATCCTGCTAGATTCAATCCCAGTTACTTTAAATTCGAAAAGGGGAGTTTTAACCCAATGATCGACGAGATCCAGCTCGAAGCAGAAGAGCACATGACCGCTTCGGTGGAGCACACCCGCGAGCAGCTGGTCACCATCCGTACCGGCCGCGCAAACCCGGCTATGTTCAACGGCTTGGTTGCTGAGTACTACGGTGCGCCGACCCCGATCACCCAGATGGCTACCATCTCCGTTCCGGAACCACGTATGATGCTCATCAAGCCTTATGAGCAGTCCATGATCCAAGAGATCGAAAACGCTATCCGCAACTCCGACTTGGGCGTTAACCCAACCAACGACGGCCACGTTCTGCGCGTAACCATCCCGCAGCTGACCGAGGAGCGCCGCCGCGACCTCGTCAAGCAGGCAAAAGGCAAGGGCGAAGACGGAAAGATTGCTATCCGCAACATCCGCCGCAAGGCCATGGACCAGCTGAAGAAGCTGCAGAAGGACGGCGACGCCGGCGAGGACGAAGTCGTTGCAGCCGAAAAGGAAATGGAAAAGACCACCGCGGGTTATATCGACCAGGTGGATAAGCTCGTTGCCAACAAGGAAAACGAGTTGATGGAGGTCTAAGCCCCTCGAACCTGGCCGCCGGGCACTTTCAGCTCGGGGGCGCTTTTTTGTGAGTATCCCATCTTCCTGTGGAAGGAGCGCGCGTGACTAGCGAGTCGAATCGTCGTCTGCCCAAGCCGAAGAACGGCGCGGGCCGTGACCTGCCTGCGGCGGTCGGGGTAGGCGTGGGCCTTGGCGCACTCGTTGTCTTTGCCGTCTGGGCCGGTGCCTTTGCTTGGTACATGGTCGTGGCAGTAGCCGTCGCTATCGCAATGTGGGAAGTACTCACGCGCCTGCGCGAGCATTCCTTTTTTATGCCTCGCACCCTGCTCATCGTCTTGGGCCAGGCGATGCTTTGGGTCTCCTGGCCTCTGGGAGCCCCCGGCCTCGTAGCGGTCTACGTCGTCGCCGTCTTGGCACTCATGTTTGGCCGTCTCTTCCACAACGGCCGGCATCGCCCGCCGATTAACTATCTGCGCGATATGTCCGTGGGACTTTTCGTCCTGACCTGGATTCCTTTGTTTGCCACGTTTGCGGCGATGCTGTCCCGCGTGGAGACCCCGTTCGCCTCTGGCGCGGCGTCGATTGTGGCCTTCATGCTCTGTGTCGTGGCCTCTGACACCGGCGGCTACGTAGCCGGCGTGATGTTCGGCTCGCACCTCATGGCTCCTGCAGTAAGCCCCAAGAAGTCGTGGGAAGGTTTTATCGGCTCGGTCATCTTTGGCGTTGCCCCCGGTGCCCTTAGCGTGAAGCTGCTGCTGCACCACGATGCATGGGTAGGCGGCCTGATGGGCTTGGGTCTGGTGTTCTGCGCCACCTTGGGCGACCTCGTGGAATCCCAATTTAAGCGCGAGCTGGGTATCAAGGACATGTCCCAGATTCTTCCCGGCCACGGCGGCCTGATGGATCGCCTCGACGGCATGCTTCCTTCCGCCATGGTGACCTGGGTGGCCGTGAACTTCTTGGCTAATTTCCACGGTTTCTAAATTTTTAGCCGAAGGCAAAACCTAAAAGACTCCTCCCTCTCTTCCGGCCACGCGTCGAGCGTGACTTAAGAAGATGCGGGAGGAGATTTTTAATGTATTAGTGTTTGGCTCGCTGGGTATTTAGCGGTTGCGTGCCTTGGCCTGCTTGCGCACCTGGCGGCGCAGCTCGAACATGCGCCACATGCCAACCAGTGCCATGATCAGTGCGCCGGCGATGGCGAAGATGAGGTAGGCGATGCCAGCCGGGAATTCGCCCGACCAGTTCAGGAAGTTCATCGGCACCTTCTGCTGGTTCTGCAGGATAAAGACGATGAGGACGATGAGCAGCAGGAATCCCACGATCAGTGCGGCCCAGGTGGAAGCTGCGAAAGATCCTTTGACCTTCGTGTCCTCTTGCTGGGAGTAAGTGGACTCAACTTCGGTGTGCGTGCCAGTGGTGTTATCAGCGGTGGTCTCTGGCGCGTAGGCGGTCTCGTCTGCGGGGAATTCGTTTTGTGTCATATGTCTATTTAATCCTGCGAGCTGTCGATTGTGCCACTTCGCCTCGGTTTCAATTGGGTAAAAGTGCCGAAAACGTGGAAAAATGGGCGGAACCATGGCTGAAGCATTGAAACTTAATTTCTCCGCCCCTCGGCGCGGTTTGCCGCCGAAGCACTTCGCGGATCTGTCCCACGACGAGCGCATTGACGTCCTCGCGGAAATTGGCCTGCCTAAGTTCCGCGCGAACCAGCTGGCAAAGCACTACTACGTACACCGCACCGCGGATGTCTCCGAGATGACGGACATCCCGGCCGGCAAGCGTGAGGAAGTCCAGGAGCGTCTCTTCCCAACGCTGATGACTCCCATCCGCCAGACCTCCACGGATGACGGGGAGACCACCAAGTCCCTGTGGCGCCTGCACGATGGCACCATGCTCGAGTCTGTGCTTATGCGCTACCCGGGCCGCGCCACCTTGTGTATTTCTTCCCAGGCCGGCTGCGGCATGGCGTGCCCGTTCTGCGCTACCGGTCAGGGCGGCCTCGACCGCAACCTGTCCACCGCAGAGATCGTGGAGCAGTTCCGCCACGCCGCCAAGCTTATGGAGGAAGAAGGCGGCCGCCTGTCCAACGTGGTGTTCATGGGTATGGGCGAGCCGCTGGCCAACTACAAGCGCGTGGTCCACGCCGTGCGCCAGATCACCGGCCAGGACTTGGCGGGCTTTGGCCTTTCCCAGCGCAACGTGACGGTTTCCACCGTGGGACTTGCTCCAGCTATCCGCAAGCTTGCCGACGAAGACCTCTCCTGCACCCTGGCAGTCTCCCTGCACACTCCAGACGATGAGCTGCGTGATTCCCTGGTTCCGGTCAACAACCGCTGGCCGGTCGAGGAGGTCCTCGACGCCGCCCGTTACTACGCTGATAAGTCCGGCCGTCGCGTCTCCATCGAGTACGCGCTTATCCGTGACAAGAATGATCAGGACTTCCGCGCCGACATGCTGGGGCAGAAGCTGCACCGCGCGCTCGGCTCCAAGGTGCACGTCAACGTCATCCCGCTGAACCCAACCCCGGGCTCCGAGTGGGACGCCGCGCCGAAGGCCCGCCAGGACGAGTTCGTCCGCCGTGTCATCGCTCAAGGCGTGCCGTGCACCGTCCGCGATACCAAGGGCGATGAAATCGCCGCCGCCTGCGGCCAGCTCGCTGCCGACGAGCGCGAGTCCGCCTAAAGCTCGGCCAATCCACCCGAGCCATTCACGCCGCCCAAGCCACTCACGCCGCCCAAGCCACTCACGCCGCCCAAGCTCGCCTTGGGCGGCGCTTCAGCTAAAGAGCGCATAAAAATCTCCCCGTCACCCAACAGCAACGTGGGTGGCGGGGAGTATTTCGCGTGTGCGCTTAGTGCATTGCCTTGTGAGCTGGACGAGCGGTTCCGCGCTCGACACGCAGGTGGGAAACGCGAGCCGGGTCGATGTTCAGGGCGCGCAGCTCTGCGTCGTTAAGCTCAGCGTAGGAGCCGGAAACCGTCTTCTGGTCATATACCCAGTCCGGCTCAACGTGGCCAACCGGCTGGTTGCGAGCGGTGACGGTGCGCACCTGGGAGAGGTTCGGGCGCAGGGCGGAGATGATAAGGCCCAGAGCAAGAACGACGGCAAGAGCGATGAGCCAGACGGTCTCAACGTGGCCCTTGTGGTTACCGAAGTTGTAGGCCAGCAGGAAGAGTACAGAAATCCAGCCAGCGATCTGAACGCCAGAGCGGCTGATGCGGGACCAACCAAAACCTGCGGACGGGACATCCTCAGTGGAAACGCCGTCGAAAACCTGCGGTGCCGGCTTGTGGGAAGACACTTGCTCTCCTTTGCGTGTACATGGCGCACTCTGCGCGCGCACATGAAATGCCATTTATTCTGTGTAGTAGTTTAAATCATCCTCGCCGCGTTAGCGAAGAAACACCCCCGGCAATTTCGCTCACCCTATTTTGGCCGCGGCTCGCTAGGGTTGGAGAGGTGAGTACACAGCGCATTCTTATTCTCGGGTCCACGGGCTCCATCGGCACCCAGGCACTGGAAGTTATCGCCGATAACCCGGATAAATTCCAAGTAGTCGGCATCGCCGCGGGCGGTTCCAACCCGCAATTAGTGATAGAGCAGGCCCGTGCTCTCAATCTTTCGTTTGACCACGTGGCGGTGGCGAGTGAGCAGGCTGCACGCGAAGTCTCAGCAGCCTTGGGAGGCCCGGTGCGCACGGGCGCGGATGCCGCTGAGCAGTTGGTGCGCGAAGTCGAAGCAGACAAGGTGCTCAACGCCTTGGTGGGCTCGATGGGCCTGCGCTCTACCATCGCCACGCTGGAGCAGGGGGCGTTTCTTGCTCTGGCCAATAAAGAATCTCTGGTGGCCGGCGGCCATATTGTCACCCGCATGGCAAAGCCGGGCCAGATCATCCCGGTCGATTCCGAGCATTCCGCCATGGCGCAGTGCCTGCGATCCGGCGCGGAAGGGGAGCTGGACAAGCTCGTGTTGACGGCTTCGGGTGGCCCTTTCCGTGGCCGCACGCGTGAGGAGATGTGGGACGTGACCCCGCAGCAAGCGGCGCAGCACCCCACGTGGTCCATGGGGCAGATGAATACGCTTAATTCCGCGACCTTAATTAATAAGGGCTTGGAGCTTATCGAGGCAACCTTGCTCTTCGACATTGCCCCCGAGCGCATCGACGTTACGGTGCACCCGCAGTCCATCATTCATTCCATGGCTACTTTCAAGGATGGCTGCACCATTGCCCAGGCTTCGCCACCTTCGATGAAGCTGCCGATTTCCCTGGCGCTGGATTGGCCGCATCGCGTGCCCGGTGCGCAGCCGGCGCTCGATTTTTCCAAGGCGCACGATTGGCACTTTGAGCCGCTTGACGACGCCGCGTTCCCCGCCGTTTCCCTTGCCCGCGCCGCGGCGGAGGCGGGTGGCACGCATCCGGCGGTCTACAACGCCGCGAACGAGGAGGCTGCGGCGGCTTTCTTGGCAGGCCGCATCCACTTCCCAGAGATCGTCGACGTGGTTGACAAGGTCGTGGGGGAGGCCTCCCAGTTCGCTGGTGTACCCTCATCCGTCGAGGATGTAATCGCCGTTGAGGGCGAGGCCCGCCGGCGCGCAAACGCGCTGGTGGACACTTTGGCTAACTAGAAAGCTTTCACCACTATGGCAAATATCCTGGGCATCGTCTTATTCGCCCTGGGAATCGGTATCACCGTTGCTTTGCACGAGGCTGGACACATGTTCAGCGCTCGTGCTTTCGGCATGCGCGTGCGCCGTTTCTACATCGGCTTTGGCCCCAAGATCGCGGGCTTTACTCGCGGGCACACCGAGTACGGCCTAGCGGCCTTCCCGGTGGGCGGTTTCTGCGACATCGCGGGCATGACGGAACAAGATGACTTCCTCACGGAGGAGGAAGAGCCGCATGCGATGTACAAAAAGCCGGCATGGCAGCGCGTCATCGTGATGGCTGGCGGCATCACGGTCAACCTCTTTTTGGGTTTTGTCATCTTGCTGCTCATCGCCATGACGGCGGGCATTCCGAACCCGGATGCAGACGTGCGCCCACGAGTGGGCGAGGTGGTTTGCTCAGCAGATCAGAACCAGCAGGGCGAGTTTGCGGACTGCCAGGGCGAGGGGCCTGCGGGCAAGGCTGGAGTGAAGGTCGGCGACATCGTCGTGGCCTTGGACGGCAAGCCTTTGCAAAGCTTTGCGCAGCTGCGCGAGGAGGTCTTCCCGCGCCCGGGGGAGAAGGTGCAACTCGAGGTCGAGCGCGATGGCCAGCACAAGACGCTGGAGATCACTCTGGATTCGGTCAAGCGTTTGAATCAGGAGGGCGCGCTTGTCGACGCCGGCTCCATCGGCCTGGTCAACCAGCCGGTAGATACCACGGAAAAGCATGACTTTATCGGCGCCTTCCCGGCTACGGCGCGTTATGCGGGCTATGTCTTAGACGCGACTGTCGACGGCATCATTCAGTTCCCGGCCAAGGTACCTGGGGTAGTGGCCTCCATCTTTGGTCACGAGCGCGATGTCAACGGTCCGATGTCCGTGGTTGGCGCTTCCCGGGTAGGCGGCGAGCTGGTGGAGCGTAGCCTGTGGTCGACCTTCTTCATGATGCTGGCGACGCTGAACTTCTTCCTGGCTTTGTTCAACCTCATTCCGCTGCCGCCTTTTGATGGCGGTCACATTGCGGTCATCATTTATGAAAAGATTCGCGACGCCATCCGCCGCTTGCTTGGCAAGGAGCCGAAGGGTCCGGCCGACTACACAGCCTTGATGCCTATTACTTATGCCATCGCGGCCGTGCTGATGGTGGTTGGTGCGCTCATCATCGTCGCCGATGTGGTCAACCCGATCCGCCTCTTCGGCTAAGCCTCTTCGGCTTAGCGCTATTGCTCGTCCCGGGCGCAGGGCGGGCATGAGTCTAGGCACTAAGCGGTGCTAAAGTGGTGACGTTAAATCCCCATTTAAATTCCATGCTTGGTTAAGGAGCATTCATGTCGACCCCAATCGGTCTTGGTATCCCAGACGGCCCACCTCCTACCTTGGCTCCGCGACGCAAAACGCGTCAGCTTTTCGTAGGCCCTGTTGGCGTTGGCTCCGAGCACCCGATTTCGGTGCAGTCCATGACCACCACCAAGACCCACGACGTTAACGCCACGCTGCAGCAGATTGCGCAGCTGACCGCCACCGGTTGTGACATCGTGCGCGTTGCTTGCCCGAAGCCAGTCGACGCTGAGGCGCTGCCTGCGATTGCGAAGAAGTCCCCGATCCCGGTCATCGCGGATATCCACTTCCAGCCGAAGTACATCTTCCAGGCCATCGATGCCGGCTGCGCGGCTATCCGCGTGAACCCTGGTAACATCAAGGAGTTCGACGGCCGCGTCAAGGAAGTTGCTAAGGCAGCCGGTGACGCTGGCATCCCGATCCGCATCGGCGTCAACGGCGGTTCCCTGGATAAGCGCCTGCTCGAAAAGTACGGCAAGGCCACCCCAGAGGCTCTCGTCGAGTCCGCTATCTGGGAGGCTGGCCTCTTTGAGGAGTATGGCTTCGGCGACATCGCAATTTCCGTGAAGCACTCTGACCCAGTCCTGATGGTTGAGGCTTATCGCCAGCTGGCTGCGAAGACCGATTACCCGCTGCACCTCGGCGTTACCGAGGCAGGCCCGAAGTTCATGGGCACCATCAAGTCCTCCGTGGCTTTCGGCGCCCTGCTTTCTGAGGGCATTGGCGATACCATCCGCGTTTCGCTTTCCGCCGATCCGGTTGAGGAAATCAAGGTTGGTGACCAGATTCTGCAGTCGCTAAACCTGCGTCCACGCAAGCTGGAGATCGTCTCCTGCCCGTCCTGTGGCCGTGCCCAGGTGGACGTTTATAAGCTCGCCGAGGAAGTTACCGCTGGTCTCGAGGGCATGGAGTTCCCGCTGCGCGTGGCTGTTATGGGTTGTGTTGTTAACGGCCCAGGTGAGGCGCGCGATGCTGACTTGGGTGTTGCTTCCGGCAACGGCAAGGGTCAGATCTTTGTCAAGGGCGAGGTCATCAAGACTGTCCCTGAGTCCCAGATTGTGGAAACCCTCATCGAGGAAGCAATGCGCATTGCTGACGAGGAAGGCTTGGAGGCCGTCGAGGGTGCCAAGGCTGAGGTCCGCGTAACCCGCTAGAGCCCACAGAAAACTCAGCATAAAACACGATAAAAATTGTCCGCTTCACACTTCGGTGTGGGGCGGACTTTTTGTCTCTTTCGGCTGCTAGTATGCCGAAACATGAGAAAGATGGTGGCGCTGCTGTGTGCGGCTTCGTTTGGGGCTAGCTCGCTGGTGGCGTGCACGCCGAAACCTGTTTCGGCGGAGCCTGTTGCGGAAAAATTCATCGCGGACATGGAAGCCCGCAACAACGATGAGCTGGCAACGCTGGTGGATAATCCGGACGCCACCACGTCCACCCTGGATGCCACCTACTCGGGCCTGCAGGCAGAAGGTCTTGATATTGAGCTTGGTGATGTACCCCAGGATGACTCGCACGCCGCGGCCAAGTACAAGGTGACGTGGGACCTGCCCAAGGACCGCACCTTGAGCTACGACACCGAGATGACCTTGACCAAGAAAGACAAGGACTGGCAGGGGCGCTGGCAGCCGAGCCTGGTGCACCCGAACTTGGGCGCGCATCAGCACTTGGAGTTGCGCGCCATTGACGCCAAGCGTGCGAGCGTGGTTTCCTCCGACGGCGTGGAGCTACTATCGCCGGGCCTGCAGTACCGCGTGGTGGTGGACAAGGAAAAGGCGGGGGATATGCGCCCGCTGGCTGCCAAGATTTCAAGCGCGTTGAACCAGGCGCATGCCCAGGACGATTCCGTGCCGGAGAAGGACGCGGGGGAGTTAGCTAAGGAGCTGGAGGGCTCTGAGGGCAATAGCTACTCGGTGACGATGCTCAATGAGGCCCAGGCGGAGCAGGTGCGCCCGCAGTTGGAGCACATCGAAGGCGTGCGTTTGAACGAGGAGCCTGCGATGGTGACGAGGGAGACGGGCCTGGCCCCGGATATCCTGGCGCGCGTGCGCTCGATTGTTTCGGATGAGGTCGAGGGCAATTCTGGTTGGTCTATTTCGGTGGTCAATGAAAACGGTGCCGCGCTTAGCGACGTCGAGCTGCATCAACCCGAGGAATCTCCCTCCATTCGCGTTGGCTTGGACTACAATGTGCAGCGCGCGGCCCAGGAAGCGGTGAACATGCGCGCTGACTCCGAGGCGATGCTCGTTGCCATCCGCCCCTCCAACGGTGAGATCCTTGCCGTTGCGCAGACTGAGCAGGCAGACAAGAAGGGTGATATCGCGCTGCAGGGTCAGTTCCCTCCGGGCTCGGTGTTCAAGATCATCACGGCCTCGGCCGCGGTGGATAAGCAGGGCGCTACGGCGGATACCATCGTCCCGTGCCCGGGCACGATGAATCTGTTTGGCCGCACCGTCACCAACTACAACGGCTTTTCGCTGGGCAGCGTGCCGATGCGCCAGGCTTTTGCACAGTCTTGTAACACCACCTTCGCTGAGGTCTCGACCAACTTGAAGGAAGGCGAGCTGGCGAAGACGGGCAAGGAGTTCGGCCTGGGCATTGATTACGACATCCCGGGGCTGACCACTATCACGGGCTCCATTCCAGAGGGCAAGACTCCGTTGGAGCGCACCGAAGCAGGATATGGCCAGGGCGCGGACTTGGCTAGCCCGTTCGGCATGGCCTTGGTTTCTGCAACGGTGGCGGCCGGCAAGACGCCGATGCCGACTCTGCTGTCGAACCACAAGACGAAGGCGTCTGAGGACGCCCCGGCACCTGACCCTCACGTGCTGGAGAATGTCCGCGACATGATGCGCGCGGTGGTTACCGGCGGTACGGCATCGGGTATGCAGGCCGGCGGTACCATTTACGGCAAGACCGGTGAGGCTGAGATCAACGAAGGCTCCCACGCCTGGTTTACTGGTTACCGCGAAGATGACATCGCCTTTGCCACGCTCGTTGTCTTGGGCGGTGGTTCCGATACCTCGGTCAACATCACCGACAACTTCCTGCAGAAGCTCGACGCTTACCGCGCCGAGGGCAACGGCTCGGCTCCCGCGCCACAAGAAGGCGAGTAGCACGCACGCAACCCAGCGCTAGCCGCAGCACTTAACCTGGTTAGCCGCGGGGTGGGGAACAGGACTACCATGGTCAAACATGAGTAATCGCGCAAAATTGCCCCCTCAGAAGCCCACCCCGATCCGTACCGTTCCGGATTCCATTGAGCGCCCGGAATACGTCTGGAAGGAAACCGTCCAGGAAGCGATGGGTGAGCCTTTCGTTCAGACCCCTGAGACCATTGAGGCCATGCGCGAGGCATCCAAGATTGCCGCTAACGCCCTGCAGGAGGCCGGCAAGGCTGTCGCTCCTGGCGTTACGACTGATGAGCTGGACCGCATCGCGCATGAGTACATGCTGGATCATGGTGCATACCCTTCGACACTGGGTTACATGGGCTTCCCGAAGTCCTGCTGCATCTCGCTGAACGAGATCATCTGCCACGGTATCCCGGATAGCACCGTGATTGAGGATGGCGACATCGTCAACATCGACGTCACCGCATTCAAGAATGGTGTCCACGGCGATACCAACGCTACCTTCCTCGCTGGAAACGTTTCTGAGGAGCACAAGCTCCTTGTTGAACGCACCCACGAGGCAATGATGCGCGGCATTAAGGCGGCAAAGCCAGGCCGTGAGGTTAACGTCATCGGCCGCGTTATCGAGTCTTACGCCAACCGCTTTGGCTACAACGTTGTCCGTGACTTCACCGGCCACGGCGTTGGCCCTACCTTCCACAACGGCCTCGTGGTTCTGCACTACGATTCCACCACGTACCGTGACATCCTCGAGCCAGGCATGACCCTTACCATCGAGCCGATGATCAACCTCGGTTCCCTTGATTACGAAATCTGGGACAATGACTGGACCGTGCAGAACGTTGACGGCAAGTTCACCGCACAGTTCGAGCACACCCTCGTCATCACCAACGACGGCGCCGAAATCCTCACGCTGCCAGACGAGAACTAACCGAAGCTAGAAACCTAAGCCAACACAATATAGTGGCGCCCTCCATCTTGGAAGGCGCCACATTTTCTATCTGACCCCGACTCAATACTGAGCCCAGATACGCGAAAAGCGCTCCTTCCCCAAAAGGGGAGGAGCGCCAGCGCTTTGAAAGTCCTAGAACCTTCTACCGTGAATTAGCGGCGGAAGATTGGGTCCAGGATGTGCTGCGGCAGGATGCCGGTGTAGACAGCCTGGTTGTAAGCAGCGATCAGGCCACCGATAGCAGCAACGATGCCAGCAGCGATGGTGCCATCGCGCCAAACGAGGGACCAGGGTGCGTCGTTGTTCTTGTCATTGGTCTCCTTGCCAAGAAGATCGGTGCCGACAACCTCTTCATCAGCCTTCAGCCAGTCACCGAGCTTGGAGGAACCAGAGAAAGAGGAGGTCTGGGACTGGGTGTCAGGCTCTGCTGCGGACGCAGCGGAAACGCCGCCGAAAGCGACGGTGGTAGCAGTTGCGAGTGCAACAGCAGCGGTACGGAAGTTACGCATTATTTTGCCTTTCGGAATTCTTGATAGTGCTGATTAGCGAGCGAACGGGCCGTGAACGATGAAGTTGTAAACAGGGCCGATGACGCCGCCAACGAGAGCGCCGATGCCGCCAACGATGGTTGCAGCGTAGAGAGCCTTAGCCCATGCCGGAACTGCGGAGAAGTCCTTGGAGGAACCAAAGATGTCGCGGCCATTGGTGGCCTGATCGTTCTCGAGATCGATCTTGGAAGACAGGGAGCCTTCGCCCTTGGTCTCGCCTTCGGAGTTTGCCAGGTCGTTGGAAGAACCAGCGAAGATTCCGTCGTAGGAGGAACCGTCAGCGGTCTCAGCAGCGGAAGCAACGGTGGTGCCACCGAATGCTACAGCGATTGCGGTTGCGCCGGCGAGGGCTGCATTGCGGATACGCATATCAAAAATCCTTAAATGTCGTACTTGCAAGGCTTTCGATGGAAAACCTAAGTGTTTTGTGGAAACTACTCCCGAAATTGCTTTCAGAGGATTTCCAGAAACACGCGGTCGCCGGTTTAATATCGGCTCGAGCCGGGGTCCTCAATCAAGGTAGCCCCTATGTACTTAAATTGCACGTCACGTTTGTAATTTGATTTAGAAATCTTTCGGGGCTGCCCCCGAAACCGGTCGGATTTGCAACGATGGATTTCGGGATGGTCCCCGCGCTCAAGTGGGCAAACTCTTCTTCTGAGGTTTCCTGTGGGGGTAATTGTGATGTTAGTCACGTAACACAGTCGTTTGCCAGTTTAATCCAAGGACTGCGTTTTCCACGAGCTCCGGCAGAGCTGGATGGATCCAGTATTGCTTCCGAGCAAATGTGCGCATGTCAACGTTGTAAACCATGGCGGTGATGAGTTGCTGGATTAGCGTCGATGCTTGGGGTCCCATTAGGTGTGCGCCTAGTAGGCGGCCGGTTTCTTTGCAAGCGATTAGCTTACAAATTCCTGAATTATCTTCCATGGCCCATCCATAGGCAACATCCCCGTAGTTCTGAACCTTAACGGTAATGTTGTACCCCTGTTCGAGGGCTGCTTCCTCCGTTAGACCAACGCTCGCGATCTGCGGATGAGTGAAAACAGCCGCCGGGACGTGCTCATGCGGCATAGCCTGAAGCTCCTCAGGGTGAAGGAGGTTGTGCTGCACCGCGCGCATCTCTGCATTCGCAACGTGCTTGAGCATGTAGGGAGACGAGACGTCGCCAAGCGCCCAAACGCCCTCCACGGAGGTGCGGCCAAACTCGTCGACCTTGATGCGGCCGTCCTCACGGACCTCAATGCCTGCCTTGTCCAAGTCCATCAAGTCGCCGTTTGGTTTGCGGCCCGTTGCCACCAAGATTGCCTCGGCCTCAACTGTGGAACCATCCTCCAGTGTCAGCGCTACACCTTCCGCAGTCTCCTCCAGTCTCTGGGTATTCGCGATGCGAACATCGAAGCGCTCACGGGCGAGCTTGTTGAAGCGCTCCACAATGTCGTGGTCCAGGTGGCGCAGGAGCTTCTCGGAACGGTTGACCACCGTGACCTTCGTGCCAAGACCATCGAAGACGTGGGCAAACTCCATGGCAATGTAGCCGCCGCCCACGATAATCAGGCTTTCCGGCTGCTTAGGCATGCGCATGATGTTCTCGTTCGTATAGAACTTCACGCCGGAATCCTTGTATACCGCAGGAATAGATGGGCGAGAGCCCGCCGCAATGACAACCTGTTCGCCAGTAATGACTTCATCGCCCACCGCAATTGCCTTGGGGCCTAAGAACGTGGCGTGCTTGTCAAAG
>NZ_KV800702.1:20067-26137 GCF_001810285.1 Corynebacterium sp. HMSC071F07 | reverse complement strand
CGATGCGGTTGACGAAGACGCGCTCAATAATGGATTCCCAGTCCACATTATTTACCTGCGCATCAATTCCCAGGCGCTTTCCCTCCTTTGCTGCGTGCGCCAAGTCGGCTGCGTAGACGTACATCTTCGTCGGAATGCAACCCACGTTCAAGCAAGTGCCGCCAAAGGTTCCTTCCTCGACGATTGCGATCTTCTTATCCTCGAAATCCTCCGAAGGAATCGAGTTGCCGGAACCGGTACCGATAATGATCAGGTCGAAGGGTTCAGCGCCCGGGAAAGTGGAATCTTGCGAAGTCATTTTTCTCCTTATTATTTAGGAAACGTTTAGGGTGCCTTTATTCAGTTTGTTTTAGTTAGGGTTTGAGTATGCCCGGCAACCATTCATCGACTACGTGGAAGGCCTCGTCGCGGATCGGCTCCCGAGACAAGAACACGTCATGGCGCGCGCCCTCAATCGGGTGCAACGTGTAGTGCGTGCCCAACTCTTTGGCCCAGCGCTGCGTTTGCTTGACATCAATTACCGCGTCCACGTAGTTGATTTCCTCCGAATACGGTGCGGTGAAATTCGACTTGGTGGACGTCAGCGTCAGGATTGGCACACCGACATCGATGCGGCCGGAGTGGATGGCGTCGAATGCCTTAAACACCGCGCGGATCCATCCCATATATTTCTTGTTGCCCGCCAGGGGCTTCTTCTCAAGGTCATAGTTCCACTCGCCATAGCGGCTGGAATGGATGGAATCACCGAATGCTGTGAGATTGCCGCCGTAAAGCGGGAGAGTGGGGGCGAGCTTGCCTAAAGCGAAGATGGCTGGTTTGAGCGCCGTGTAAGCCGGCTTCGGCACACCCATCATGTCAAGCCATGGGCTATTGAGGATAAGCCCTGCAATGCGGTTGTGGCGCTGCTCGTCGCAACGGCGCAACTGGTCAAGCCACAGCGGAAGGATGCAACCCGCGGTGGAGTGGCCCAAGAACACGACCTTGTCCTGCGGGAGGGCGTCGAGTGCCACGTTTAAGTCCATAAAGTAGTGGTGCATGTCCGTGGTGTAATGCCACTTCTGGTTCGGCTTCCGGGAGCGGCCGCACTTGCGAAGATCAAGGGCGTAGAACGCGTAACCCTTCTCGTGGAAGTGCTTTGCCACGTGCGCCTGGAAGAAGTAATCGGTCATGCCGTGAACCCACACGACGGCGACCCGGTTATCTAACTCGGTGTGCTCGGCGTCTTGTCGGTCCGTGGCTTCGTCGGCGTCGTTCGCGGTGCCTGTATAGCGGATCAAGGTGGCTTCGACTTTGCCTTCGCCGTCGGGGTCGGCGCCTAGGGGCAGGGCCGCGGCTTGGAAACCTGTGCCCAAGATGTCTTGTTTCCATTGCAGAGTTGACTCAGTCATATGCACAGTCTAGGCAAAGTGGGGTGATACGGACTGTGAAAAATCGGACATTTTCCCGGTTGAAGAATCACAATTTCTACATTAAGGGCGTATGGTGGTTTGGTAATGCGTGACGCGTCCCTTGTTATGTGCCGTTGTCAGCGACAAAGGATTAGGGCAGTTGTCTGGCCTTTGCGCGACCAAAGCCGCAGGCTTTGTCCTCCTGATAGTGGAATGTAAAAGGTGGGCGAGAACGTAAGAAGGCTCTTGTTCACCAGCGAGAGCTTTGTCCAGGAGCAATAACTTTCAATCTGAAGAGGTAATAGCAAGGTGTCCTCCGACAAGAAGACAGCACAAGTTGTAGATGAGGTAGATGTAGCCCTCGTAGGCGCCGGTATCATGAGCGCCACCCTGGGCGCTATGCTCCGCGAGCTGGAGCCAAGCTGGACCCAGATGGTCTTCGAGCGCCTCGATGGACCTGCTCTGGAGTCCTCCTCCCCATGGAACAACGCTGGTACCGGCCACTCTGCGCTGTGCGAGCTGAACTACACCCCAGAAAAGAACGGTCGCATCGACATTTCTAAGGCTCTGGGCATTAATGAGAAGTTCCAGGTTTCTCGCCAGTTCTGGTCTCACCAGCTCAACAACGGCATCCTGACCGACCCGAAGGCATTCATCAACCCGGTCCCACACGTGTCCTTCGCACAGGGCTCCATCCAGGTTGATTACCTGAAGCGCCGCTTCGAGGCCCTCAAGGACAACCACATTTTCCCGAACATGCAGTTCTCCGACGACGACGCAGTATTCCAGGAGAAGCTGCCGCTGATGTCCGAAGGCCGCGACTTCAACTCCAAGAAGGTTGCAATTTCTTGGACCGAGGCAGGCACCGACGTAAACTTCGGTGCACTGACCAAGCAGTTCTTCACCGCTGCAAAGGCGTCCGGCACCGAGATCCGTTACGGCCACGAGGTCGTTGACATCAAGCGCGACGGCTCCACCTGGAAGGTTTACGCCAAGAACCTGCATACCGGTGACTACTCCGTGGTCCGCGCGAAGTTCGTCTTCGTTGGTGCTGGCGGATACGCACTCGATCTGCTGCGCAAAGCAGGCGTCCGCGAGGTCTCCGGCTTCGCTGGCTTCCCAGTTTCCGGGCTGTGGCTGCGTTCCAAGAACCCTGAGCTGGTCAAGCAGCACCACGCGAAGGTGTACGGCAAGGCTGCCGTCGGCGCTCCTCCGATGTCTGTTCCGCACCTTGACACCCGCGTCATCGACGGCGAAGAGGGCCTGCTGTTCGGCCCGTACGGTGGCTGGTCTCCGAAGTTCCTGAAGAAGGGCTCCTACCTCGACCTCTTCAAGTCCATCCGCCCGGACAACATTCCTTCCTACCTCGGCGTTGCCGTGCAGGAGTTCGGTCTGACCAAGTACCTGGTTTCCGAGGTTCTCAAGGACTTCGACAAGCGCGTCGAGGCGCTGAAGGAATACGTTCCTTCCGCAGACCCAGCAGACTGGGAGACCGTCATCGCCGGCCAGCGCGTTCAGGTCATCAAGCCGGCCGCTGCACCGCACTTCGGCTCCCTCGAGTTCGGCCCCACCCTCGTTAACAACCCAGAGGGCAACATCGCCGGCCTACTCGGCGCTTCCCCGGGCGCTTCTATCACCCCGGCCGTCATGATCGAGCTGCTTGAGCGTTGCTTCGGCGAGAACATGATCCAGTGGGGCGACAAGATCCAAGAGATGATTCCTTCCTACGGCATCAAGCTGGCCAAGGATAAGAAGCTCTACGACGAGATGTGGGACTACACTCAGAAGACCCTCAAGCTCGACGAGAAGTAAAAACTTCGCCTAAGTTCCGCAGTACGTCCGGTAGCCCTCAGGGTTGCCGGGCGTTTCGTATTTGGCGTTGGGCGCAAACGGGCGAGTAATGGCGTCCAAGAATTCTTGGAAGGCGTCAATGTCGAGCAGCGCTTCCTCCACGTTGTGCGGGCGTGGGATGACTCGCGGAACGGTGCTGTTCTTCGGGCCGCCGGGCGGATTCGTCGGCTGCGTACCGTGCAGCTTCTCCCACAGCTCTAGGTTGGCCAGCGTGAAGTCCGGCTGCTTTTCTACCAGCTCGGTGAAGTACTCACTGCGGAGATTAGCGGGCTTGCTAGCGCTGACTTCAGCATCGGTGCTGATGCCAAAGCGCTTGACGAAGTCGCGCTCAAGTTGAGAAGCGAAGCGCTCGTGGTAGCTGTTGATGGTTTCTTGGGCGAAGTTGATGGCCTCGTTGGGGGAGGCGTCGAAAAGCGGCAACATGCTCTCCGCCAGACGCGCGAAGTTCCAGCCCAGGATCTCGGGCTGGTGCCCAAAGCGGTAACGGCCGCGGGTGTCGATGGAGCTAAAACAAGTATCAGGATCGTAGGTCTCCATGAAGGCACACGGGCCATAGTCGATGGTTTCACCAGACAGGGTGGTGTTGTCCGTGTTCATCACGCCGTGGATGAAACCTACGTGCTGCCAGGCTACGACCGTAGCAATCTGGGCGTCGAGGGCGCGGGTAAACAGCTCCTTGTAGCTCGCGCCAGGGTAATGCCGGGCGATCGTGAAATCCGCCAGCTGCTGTAGCTGGCCTGTTTGCGCCGCGTAGTGGAAAGAACCGATGCGGATGTGGCTGGCAGCTACTCGTACCAAGATGCCGGCTTCTTCCTCCACCTGGCGCTGGATGCGCCGGCCAGTAGAAAGGACCGCTAGCGAGCGTGTCGTCGGAATGCCCAGCGCGTGCATCGCCTCCGAGAACAGGTACTCGCGCAACATAGAACGGACTGTTCCGCGCCCGTCAGCCCCAGGGCGCGAGTACGGGGTAGGGCCGGTTCCCTTCGCATGGAGATCGCGCAGGCCTTCCGGAGTCTCGATTTCACCCAGTAGTAAGGCGCGGCCGTCGCCCATGCGCGGATTGAATTGGCCGAATTGGTAACCGGCATAGGCCATCGCGTGTGCCGGGCTATCCTCGCTGCGCCCACAAAGGAAATCGACTCCAGCGGGGCTGCGCAGCCACTCTGGGTCGAGGCCCAGCTCCGTAGCTAGATCCTCGTTCAAGATGAGCAAGCGGGGCGCAGATTGCTGCTCGCCGCGGCTTTCCCGCGCCATGCCGGGAAGGTGCTTAGCAAAGGTGTGGTGCAGTTCGAAGGGAAGTGACATGCCTAAACCTCCAAGCTTCCGCGAACTCGTACGTGGACGTTTCCACCGACCCAGACATTAGCGCCGTCGTCAGTAATGTGCACCAAGCCGTTCCTGCCAAGCTGGCTGCCCTGCCGTGCGGTGTAACTAGCCGGTACCAGGCCGCGCTTGCGCATGAATTGGGCTGCTGTGCCATTGAGAGAGCCTGTGACTGGGTCTTCGAAACCAGGGGTAAAAGCCCGTATCTCGTAGAGCGGTTGACCTGCTCGTTGCGGGGACTCAAGTCCCACGACACCGACCTTGATGCCGCGCGCGTTGTTGGGCTGCAGTGTGCGGACCGCGGCGGCGTCGCGAAGCTGCACTAGGCGCCAGCCGGGGCCGTTGTCAGCCCATGCGGCGTCGTAGATTTCGGCCTCATCGATGCCGAGTGCTGCGGCGGACTCGCTCAGCTCGGCCGCGCTCAACGGCCCAGATTTGTAAAGCGCGGGAGTGGCAAAGGAAAAGACTTCCTTTTCTTCCTTGATATCTACTAGCCCAACGCCGCATTCCTGAACGAGGTCGCCTGTATGTCCAGTGAGCTCGCAGAACACCCGTGCTGTGCCCAACGTGGGGTGACCTGCGAAAGCGAATTCTTCGTGCGGCGTGAAGATACGCACCCGGTAGTCAGCGTCTGCGGTCGTAGGGCGCAACAGGAACGTCGTCTCCGAGAAGTTGATCCAGTTAGCAATGCGCTGCATCTGCTCGGTCGAAAGCTCATCCGCCCCGGCGATGACAGCTAGTGGATTGCCGCTAAAGGCCGTGGTGGCGAAGACATCGACTTCGAAGTAATCAAGGTGCATGGCCACCAGCTTACGAGCCCGAGCAAGCCGCCATGCCGCGGTCTATCCTATGGAACATGAGCGAAGCACTTTTTAGCCGCATCGAGCCAATTCAAGTGATGGCGGATGGCACAGTCAAACAGGTCAATCCCTTCTCCGGAACCGAGGTATGGACCGTTCCAGGCCGCGGGAATCGTCCGTTTGCGCATACCGCCTCTAGCTCCCAACCGCTGGCTGCCGATGCCGCGCGAAACACCTGTGCTTTTTGTTCTTCGCGCAAGCTGGAAACCCCGCCTGAGAAATCACGCATCTTAGCCTCTGGCGAGATAGTGCGTGGGGTTGCGCCAGATTCGTTGGATGCAACCCAGCCTGCTTTTAGGCGCGTACCGAACCTCTTTGAGATCGTCTCCTTCGACTACTGGAAGGCCAACTACGAGTATGAGATGGACGCGGAGACTAAAGAGAGGATGGAGGGCTACATTGCGAATCCTGTAGGCCGCGAGCACGTTCTAAACATCGTGCGGACGAAGCTCAGGGCGGCCGGTCGAGATGCGGACCTAGGGGAGCAGGAACTGCTTACACACGCCGGCTGCTTTTTCGGTGGCGGTCACGATGTCATCATTGGCGCGCGCCACTTTGTGGACGGTGCTACCGATGATTCGCAGTTGGCCTCGTCTGGCACGCTCAGCCCCGACGAGCATTTCCTCTTTACTTCGTTTACCGCAGACT
>NZ_KV800702.1:0-19967 GCF_001810285.1 Corynebacterium sp. HMSC071F07 | reverse complement strand
CATGCGTGACCTTTATGAGCGCAACCGCTACGCCGACTATGTGGTGGCCTTCCAGAACTGGCTGGCGCCCGCCGGGGCTTCCTTTGACCATCTGCACAAGCAGCTGGTGGCCATTGATGACCTCAGCATGTCGGCCGCGCATGAAAACGACATCCTGCGTGCACACCCCAACATGTACAACGACTGGGCCGTAGGCTACGCGGCGCAGCACAACCTGGTGATTGCAGAAAACGATTATGCGGTACTCTTTGCCGGTTTTGGCCATCGCTATCCCACACTGGAGATCTTCTCCAAGTCCGAGCACTGCGAGCCGTGGAAGCAAACGCCTGGGGAAATCCGCGGAATGTCTGACCTTATCCACGCGGCCCATGCGGCAGTTGGCCCCGATGTGGCCTGTAATGAGGAATGGCACCACAAGGCGCCATCGGTCGACCTCGCGCAGCCGTGGCGAGTGATGATCAAACTGCGCGTGTCCACGCTGGCCGGCTTTGAGGGCGGGACCAAGATTTATATCAACACCATCTCGCCGTGGGGATTGCGCGACCGCATCGTTGATTCGCTGTACCGCCTGCGCGAGCGAGGCAAGCTTGCCTCCGGGATTGCGATTGCCACCGAATGCAGCCTAGAGCGCAATAGCCTGCGCTATAACAGCTAATTTGCCGGTGTTCGGTCCTAGGAGTCAAGCACGAGCACCAATTCTGGGGCGCGCTCGCTGCCGCGGATTTCCGTCTCCCACTCGGGGAAGCTTGCGGCGGCTGCGGAAAACTCCTCGAAGGTGGTTGGAAGCACCGGCTGGCTGAGCACGTGGCGGGCGAGTAGGCCCTTGTAGTGCTTGTTGAAGTGAGAGATGACCTTGCGCGAGCCATCAGGCTGAACCGATTCCACGCGAACCGTGGCCGCCGTCTTGAGCTTGCCCAGCTGCTGGTAGGTGCCAGAGCGCATATCGACCACCAGCTCATGGGCCGCGACTTCCTCCAAGGCCTCAGTGATCGCCTTACCCCACCAAGACTTCATAGTGTTTCCACTCAGCTTCGTTCCGCCGGAGAGACGATAATGCGGAATCAGATCATCGGCGCGGACGATGCCGAACAAGGCGGAGCCGATGGCTAGGTGGGAACGAGCGGCGTCGGAAAGCGTGGCGGCATCCAGCGCGTCATAAAGCACACCCGTATACCGTTCGATGGCCGGCAGGGTAGGAGAGCTATAAATTACCTGGTTGGCCTCGGCCTCCCCGCGGAGCTTTTCCGAGAGCTTTAGCTGAATCATCGCCTCATCCACCTCGAGAGAGGCAAGCGCCTGCGCGATCTCCTGGCGCGCCGGGTTCAGCGAGGGGAAGGACAATGCTCCGAAGTCGAGCGGGGCACCGGTGCCGCCGGGGGCTTTCGTCTCAGAAGGAGGGAGGAGAATGAGCATAGCTAAATACTAGCGGGGTAGAGTGCTAGGCATGATTACTCGCCTTTCGAATCTCTTCCTTCGCACCTTGCGCGAAGATCCGGCAGATGCCGAAGTAACCAGCCACAAGCTCCTCGTTCGTGCAGGCTACGTCCGCCGCGCCGCGCCGGGCGTTTACACCTGGCTGCCACTCGGCCTGCGCACCCTGTCCAAGATTGAAGACATCGTGCGCGAGGAGATGAACGCAATCGGCGGCCAGGAGATGCTCTTCCCGGCCCTTTTGCCGCGTGAGCCGTATGAGCAGACCCAGCGCTGGACCGAGTACGGCGATAACCTCTTCCGCCTGAAGGACCGCAAGGGCGCAGACATGCTGCTCGGCCCGACGCACGAGGAGATGTTCGCCTCGGCGGTAAAAGACATGTACTCCTCTTATAAGGACTTCCCGGTTACCCTGTACCAAATCCAGACCAAGTACCGCGATGAGGAGCGTCCGCGTGCGGGCATCCTCCGCGGCCGCGAGTTTGTGATGAAGGATTCCTACTCCTTCGACATGAGCGACGAGGGCCTGGACGAGTCCTACCAGCGCCACCGCAAGGCTTACCAGAACATCTTCAACCGTCTGAAGATTGATTACGCCATCTGCAAGGCAACCTCTGGTGCCATGGGAGGTTCCGCGTCCGAGGAATTTCTGGCTGTCTCTCCGGCAGGTGAGGACACCTTCGTACGCGCCACGGAGGGCGAGTACGCGGCTAACGTTGAGGCCGTGGTTACTCCTGTGCCGGAAGAAAAAGCAATTGAAGGCCAGGCAGAGGCGAAGGTTTACCAGACGCCTGATGCAGCGACCATTGACTCTTTGGTGCAGTGGGCTAACTCTGAAGGCATCGAGGTTGAAGGCCGTGCGGTGGAAGCCGCTGACACCCTGAAGTGCATGGTTCTCAAGGTGGCACAGCCTGCGGCAAGCGAGGAAGAAAAGGAATGGCAGCTAGCTGCTGTTCTGATTCCGGGCGACCGCGAGCTAGACGAAAAGCGCCTTGAGGCCTCCCTTGAGCCTGCCGAGTATGAGCTGGCCGGTGACGAGGACTTCAAGAAGAACCCATTCCTGGTTCGCGGCTACGTGGGCCCGCGTTCTCTCAATGCTAATGAGGTCAAGGTCTACGCTGACCCGCGCGTGGTAACGGGCTCTTCCTGGATTACTGGTGCTGATGAGGCTAACCACCACGTGGTGGGCTGTATTGCTGGCCGCGACTTCGAGGTTGACGAGTTCATCGAGGCCGCCGAGGTCAAGGAAGGCGATCCGGCACCGAACGGCATGGGTACCCTGACCCTGGAGCGCGGCATCGAGTTGGGCCACATCTTCCAGCTGGGACGCAAGTACACCGAGGCATTCGATGTTCAGATCCTGGATGAGAACGGCAAGCGTGCGGTTCCGACCATGGGCTCCTACGGCATCGGTATCTCCCGCATGATGGCTGTCTTGGCCGAGCAGATGGCTGACGAGAAGGGCCTGCGTTGGCCGGTTGAAGTTGCTCCTTTCCAGGTGCACGTGGCTGTGGCGAACAAGGACGCCGCTGCGCTTGAGGCAGGGCAGAAGCTGGTCGAGGACCTGGATGCTGCTGGCATCGAGGTTCTCTTTGATGACCGTCCGAAGGTTTCCCCGGGCGTGAAGTTCAAGGACGCTGAGCTGCTGGGTATGCCGTTCATCGCCATCCTTGGCCGCTCGTTTGCCGATGGCATCATCGAGCTGCGCATCCGTGGTGGCGAGACGCTTGAGGTGCCGGCTGAGCAGATCGTGGACAAGCTCTTGGAGCTCGTGCGCGGTTGAGGCGTGCCGTTAGGGTGCGCTGTTGGCGCGTGCTGTTAAGGGCACGCTGTTAAGACGCAGGTACCGCTGTATGTAAATAGGGCTTCCAATCTTGTGATTTGGGGGCCTTATTTGCATATATAGGTACCTGGCAGCTGGGTCTAACCGGCTGCGCGGGTTCGCGGGGCGTTTCCGCGTGGGGTGGTGCGGTTTGTGGGGGGCGGTGCGAGGGGTTGAGGCGAGCCGTTAGAAGGTGAGTACCGCTCTGTGTAAATAGGGCAGCTGTTTGCCGTGTATCAGGCGGCCTATTTGCACACAGAAGTACGTTGATGGGGGATGCAAAGCGGTGGGTTGCTGTGGATACGCGAAGGCCCTGCCCCTTTCGGTTCGAGGGGCAGGGCCTTATGGCACGTATGAGTGTGGCTTTAGTAGCCGCCTACCGGGCCACCACAGTTTGGCCAAGCACCGGCGCCCTGGGTAGTCAGGACCTGCTCGGCAACAGCAATCTGCTGCTCTTTTGTTGCCTGGTCAGCGGTTGGGGCGTGCTGCTGGCCGCCGAAGCTGCTCCAGGTCTGTGCATTGAACTGCAGGCCACCGTAGTAGCCGTTGCCCGTGTTGATCTGCCAGTTACCACCGGACTCGCATGCTGCAACCTGTTCCCATGCGGAGGCCGGGGCAGCGTTTGCGGCAGGTTGCGCCAGTGCGGCAACGCCCATTGCAGCGGCAGCGGACAGGGTTGCAAACTTCTTCTTTGAACGCATTGAGAAAGTTCTCCTTCTCTTTGTGTCATTAAAGGAACACCCACGCGGTATCTCCGGTGTGTCCATGGCCAACCAACGTAAAAGCGGTGGGAGGGCCCTCGCAATGAAATGCGTCGTAAAGTTTGCTGCTCATTGTCTGGCCGCTACTCAGTAAGCCTTAAGCGGCTGTGGGCTCGGTGGAGAAAACTCGGCGATGTAGAGTCAGGGCATGGCTATTGATTGGAAGCGTGCCCGTGCCCTTACGTTTGGCTCTGTGATGCTAAGCATGGGCACGCTGCACTTTGTGAAGAAGGAAGAATTTGAATCCATCGTGCCGCCGCGTCTGCCAGGCGGTGCGCGGTTCTATAACTATGCCTCAGGTATCTGGGAGCTGGCCACCGGTGCAGCAGTAATTAATGAGCGCACACGTTCCGCCGGCGGCTGGTCCGCAGTAGCACTGTTGCTCGCGGTATGGCCCGCCAATATGTATCACGCCCGCAAGGATTGGAATCAATCCTCCACGGGAGTAGGTAAGAAGCTCTATCACGTGCTGCGTCAGCCAGCACAGTTGCTGATTATTCGCGAGGCGTTGCAGCTTGTGCGCTAGCGCTGTTCGTAGCAGCCCGCTTTAGGTGTGCGGGCCACCAGAACTTCTCGCCGAGGATCTGGACCAAGGCCGGTACCAAGACGGTGATGCCGAGCTGCGCCAGGACTACCAGCGGCAGCACGCCCAATGTGGCGAAGACTGCCGCGAGCAGGATGCCAGCGGAGGTAATCACGCCGCCCGTCGCGGACAACGCACTAAGGATGCCGCGGCGGGTATCGGCTCGGGCATCCTCGCGGCCGCGGATTCTTCGTCAGCTAGCTGGGAGTCGGGGCCGCCTACCAGTACAGAGCCCTCGCTGCGGGTGCCGGCGTGCTCACCGAAGTACTCGCGCAGCTGGGTGACCTTGTCGGCGCTTTCGGTAGAGGTCCCGGCCGTTACCTGGACTGGCACGATGGCTGAGTTGCCGTCCTTGCTAGGGATGAGCGAGCCATCTAAAGTGGCGTATTTTCTGGTGAGACACCCTGGCCATTGTAAAAGCCCAGCCTTAAGGCGGGGCCCGAAAACTTGTTTAGGGATTCACGCTTTTCTATAAACCGCGGGATTGGGCAGCAACGGCGATGAGCCAGTTGCGCCAGGCCACGCGTTCCTCGCCCTCGGCAGTGGGGGCGGCGGCTTGTGACGCGGCAGAAGACCACTCGAGGGAGTCATTCCACCCCAGGTGGTCGACGAAAGCTTGGGCGGAAGCAGCGTCGCTAGGCAGCGGCATTTCCTCAGGCGTTGGCTCGTAAGCGGGAGCCGGTTGGGGGACTTCGCCAAGCGGAGCGAGTGACTTTTGCAGCGCTGCGATGCGTTTTTCGTGCATCTCGAGGCGGTCATCGATGTTTTCTTCCATCGACGGCGCGGCGTAGGAGCGGGCGAAGTCCAGGCCGTAGACCTGCTCGTATTCCCATTCCAGAAGCTCTCGGGCGCGGGCGGCTTCGCTGGGTTCAAGCTCCGGGGACTCCGGCAGCTGGGAAGGCTCCCACGCGTCCAAGATGATGGCCTGGTTGGTCACCAGCGCGCGGGACTCCGCGCTGACCTCGCTCAGGGCGTCGCGGGTATGCACCGCGGCTTGGTCCATGACTTCGATGACATCAATATTTTCTGCGGCCGGCTCTTGGTCGGCGGCCTGCGGGTCGCGCTGGACCTCGCAGGAGCGCGGGGCAGCGCCTTTCTCGTTGCGGCCGCAAAGCCGCTCGACCTCGGCATAAAGGGCGTCGGCCTGCTCGGAGCGCAACTGCGAAGCGTGGGGATCGACCGCAGCGAGCTGCTGCGCGTCCGCGTCGGCGCTGCGGCCTAAGCCCACGAGTGCCTCATCGGGACGGGGGCCAAAGTAGTCGACGATGGAGTCGACGGCTTGGCATCCGCTCAGCGCGGGCGCGAGTGCGCCAAGGGCGGTAAGCGTTGCGATGGGGGCTAGGGCACGGCGGTTCACGCAAAAGACCTTACACGTAACAGTTAGGCTAGAGCGCATGGCTTTTCCAGATGCAGAACAATTAACTGAACTACTCCAACCATTGCTGGAGCCCCGCGGACTCGACGTGGAGGACGTAAAGACCACCAAGGCGGGAAAGAAATCCCAGGTCATCATCCGCATCGATGGTGATACGCGCCCGAGCTCCGATGTCCTGGAAGAAGTCTCCAATCAGATCTCCCAATTCTTCGATGCCAAGGAAGAATCAGGCGAGTTGAACTTTGGCGCAGGCTACACCCTGGAGGTCTCTACCCCGGGCGTCGATCTGCCATTTACCGCCCCGCGCCACTGTCGCCGCAACCGTGGCCGCCTCGTCGCATTTGAAACCACTCCGGGCCAGACCGAAGTGGCTCGTATTGGTGCGCTTTCCGCGGATGAGGCTGCGGTAGCGCTTATCACTACGGTGAAGAAGGACGTCCAATTCCGCATCGAGCGATTGGAAAATATCCACCGCGCGGTGGTAGAAATTGAATTTGCTAAACCTTCTGCGGACGAGCAGGAGGCAGCGCAGCAGACGTTTGAATACGCCGAGCAGAACTCGGCAACCCGAGAGGATGAAAAGTGAATATTGATCTAGAGGCACTCCGTACGATCCAGAACGAGCGCGGCGTCCACGTCAAGGACCTGCTCGAAGCGATCGCGAGTGCCTTGTTGTATTCGTACCTGGATTATCGCAAGCAGTCGGCAGAAACCAAGGCGGAGGGCACCAAGTCCCGCGTAGACATCGACGCCGACACCGGTGCAGTTTCCGTCATCGTTACGGAGACCGACCTGGAAACTGGCGAGACTTTGAGCGAATACGACGATACGCCAGAAAACTTTGGTCGCTTCGGTGCGCAGGCAGTGCGCGAGGCCATCATCCGCAAGCTGCGCGAGGCAGAAGCCGAGCAAACCTATGAGTCCTATTCGGAACTGACTGGGCGCGTCGTATCCGGCGTCGTCCAGCGCGATGTGCGCGCCAACGAGCGCGGCGTCGTTGTGGTCCAGCTCGGTACTGAACTGGATTCCCAGGACGCTATCTTGCTGCCCGCTGAGCAGCTGCCGGGTGAGAAACTCGAGCACGGTGACCGTATCAAGGCATATGTTGTGGGAGTTACCCGCAACGGCGCGCAGGTGCAGATCACCCTTTCGCGCACCCACCCGGAGCTGGTGCGCGGCCTGTTCGAGCTGGAAGTCCCTGAGGTGGGCGACGGCACCGTCGAGCTCGTGGCCATCGCGCGTGAGGCCGGACACCGCTCCAAGGTGGCAGTGGTGGGCCACGCTAAGGGCCTTAACGCCAAGGGCGCCTGCATTGGTCCACGTGGCCAGCGCGTCAACAACATCATGCGTGAGCTCGGCGGCGAGAAGATCGACATCATCGACTACAGCGAGGACCCAAGCGTCTACGTGGGCAACTCCCTGGCACCGTCCAAGGTTGTCCGCGTTGAGGTCATTGACCACGAAGCACAGGTTGCGCGCGTGACCGTTCCGGATTACCAGCTGTCTTTGGCAATTGGTAAGGAAGGCCAGAACGCTCGCCTGGCGGCGCGTCTTACCGGGTGGAAGATCGACATCCACTCCGATGCAAAATCCAACTAGTAGTCGGGCTGCACTGGGATAAAGGTACTAATTAAGGTTCTGCCAGGTTTTCGCGTAAGCTAGATAACGGCCCACATGCAGAAAAAGCTGTGGCGTTTTTCAGGTAAGCACGAAAACGTAAGGGAGTTGGATGTCACTGAGACAACCACAGTCAGACCCTCACGTACGTATTCGTACCTGTATTGCTACGCGCCGCCGCTTTCCCGATACGCAGCTATTGCGTGTTGTCGTTGACCGCGATGACCCAAGCGGCCGGCGTGTCGTGGCGGATCCGCGGCGCCGCCTTCCCGGAAGGGGAGCCTGGATTAGCCCGGAACTTTCTGCATTAGAGCTGGCGGAGCGCACCCGAGCATTTCGGCGCGCGCTTCGGTTATCCACTGACGTGGATACAGGTCACGTACGTGAGTACCTGGAGAAGCTGGCGAAAGCCGGCGAATCATAGGTGCATTCGTGAAGGCACCGCGTCTTCACGAGCCAGAGTTAAAGGAAGACCGAACACTGATGAGCGCACGACGATGAAGCATCAGCGATGAAAGTCCATAGCCATTAACTAGGGGTCAGGCCACTTCCAGGCCTTGGCTCCTAGTAACGATCACAAGGAGACAAGTGCCCGGAAAGCTACGTGTTCACGAGCTCACAAAGCAGCTCGGAGTAACCAGCAAGGAACTACTCGCCACGCTCAAGGAGCAGGGCGAATTCGTCAAGACTGCTTCTTCTACCATTGAACCTCCAGTGGTAAAGAAGATGCGCGCCCACTACGAGGCGCAGTCCGGCGGCGAGAAGCCGGCCGGTGAGAAGTCGGCAGAGAAAAAGCCTGCCGCAAACAAGGCTGCCAAGGATGCCAAGCCAGCTAAGGCTGAAGGCGCTGCCAAGGCAGAAAAGCCTGCAGCTAACGCGCCAAAGCCAGGCGCCCCGAAGCCGGGAGCTGCCAAGTCAGGTGCAAAGCCTGCCGCAAAGGATTCCGCTTCCGCACAGGCAGAACAGAAGTCCGCTGCCAAGCCAGGCGCCCCGAAGCCAGGCGCCCCGAAGCCAGGTGCTGCTAAGCCGGGCCCGACGGGTGGCCAGAAGCCACAGGCAAACGGCGCGGACAAGTCCGGTTCCAAGTCTGCCCCGAAGCCGGGCGCAGAGCGTCCAAACCCAGGCAACGCTACGCCTCGCCCAATGCCGAAGCCGGGCGGCACCCGCCGCGTGGCCAACAACCCGTTCTCCACGGGTGGTGGCGAGGGCGGCCGTCCAGGACCACGTCCGGGCGGCTCCAAGGGCCAGCGTCCTGGCGGCAAGCCAGGCGATAACCGCGGCGGCAAGGGCGGCGGACGCTCCGGCCAGGGCGAGGGCAACCAGCGTCAGGGGCAGGGCGGCGGTCGTCGTCCATCGCCGGCCATGATGCCTTCGCATCCAAACCCGGCAGCCATGCCGTCTAAGTCCTCCAACGGTGGCGGCGGTGGCCGCGGCCGCGGTGGACGTGGCCAGGGTGGACCCGGCGGCCCAGGTGGCTTCCGTGGTGGCGGACGCGGCGGACGTCGCGGCGGCACCGCAGGTGCATTCGGCCGTCCAGGTGGCGCACCGCGTCGCGGCAAGAAGTCGAAGCGTCAGAAGCGCCATGAGTTTGAAGAGCAGCAGAAGCATGAGGTAGGCGGCGTACGCCTGCCTGACGGCAAGGGCAAGACCATTCGTCTGCGCCGCGGTGCTTCCTTGGCTGACTTCGCAGAGAAGATTGGTGCAGATCCAGCAGCATTGGTGCAGGCACTGTTCAACTTGGGCGAGATGGTTACCGCAACCGCCTCCGTTTCCGAGGAAACACTGCAGCTGCTCGGCGCTGAGATTCACTACGACGTCCAGGTCGTCTCCCCAGAGGACGAGGACCGTGAGCTGCTCGAGTCCTTCGACCTGAAGTTCGGTGAGGACGAGGGTGGCGAAGAGGCGCTGGAGAATCGTCCTCCAGTTGTTACCGTCATGGGTCACGTCGACCACGGTAAGACCCGCCTTTTGGACTCCATCCGTAAGACCAACGAGCGCGAGGGCGAGGCCGGCGGCATCACCCAGGGCATCGGTGCATACCAGACCACCGTTGAACTGGAAGATGGCGAGCGCACCATTACCTTCCTGGATACCCCGGGTCACGAGGCGTTTACCGCTATGCGTGCACGTGGTGCGAAGTCCACTGACTTGGCAATCCTGGTTGTCGCAGCCGATGACGGCGTCATGCCGCAGACCGTTGAGGCAATCAACCACGCCAAGGCTGCGGACATCCCAGTCGTGGTTGCAGTCAACAAGATCGATAAGCCAGAGGCTTCCCCGGATAAGATCCGTGGCCAGCTCACCGAGTACGGCCTGGTGCCGGAGGAGTACGGCGGCGACACCATGTTCGTCGACATCTCTGCAAAGCAGGATCTGCACATCGATAGCCTGCTTGAGGCAGTCATCCTGACTGCTGATGCAGCGCTTGAGCTGACTGCTAACCCAGAGATGGACGCACAGGGCGTTGCCATCGAGTCTCACCTCGACCGTGGCCGCGGCCCGGTTGCCACCGTCATCGTCCAGCGCGGTACCCTCCGTGTTGGTGACTCCATCGTCGTCGGCGATGCGCACGGCCGTGTCCGCCGCATGCTCGACGAGTTTGGTAACGACGTCGAAGAGGCTGGTCCGTCCCGTCCGGTTCAGGTCCAGGGCCTCAACGGTGTTCCAGGTGCCGGCGACAACCTGCTCGTGGTGGAAGATGACCGCGTGGCACGCCAGATTGCTGCACAGCGTGATGCTCGTAAGCGTTCCGCTCTGCAGGCAAAGGCTCGCAAGCGCGTTTCTCTCGAGGATCTGGATGCAGTTCTCAAGGAGACCTCGACCCTCAACCTCATCCTCAAGGGCGACAACGCCGGTTCGGTGGAAGCCCTGGAAGATGCGTTGTTGGACATCGAGATCGACGACGAGGTACAGCTCAACATCATCGACCGTGGCGTTGGTGCTGTAACCCAGACCAACGTCTCCCTGGCAGCGGCTTCCGACGCAATCATCATCGCCTTCAACGTTCGCGCTGAGGGTAAGGCAACTGAGGAAGCTAACGCCGAGGGCGTGGATATCCGCTACTACACGATTATCTACCGCGCCATCGAAGAGGTCGAGGCTGCTCTCAAGGGTATGCTTAAGCCAATCTACGAGGAGCGCGACACCGGTGCTGCGGAAATCCGCGCGCTGTTCAAGTCCTCCGCTGTCGGCACCATCGCGGGCTGCATGGTTACCGAGGGCAAGGTCAAGCGCAACGGCAAGGTCCGTCTCGTTCGCGATGGCAACGTCATTACTTCCGACGCCAAGATCGAGTCCCTGCGCCACGAAAAGGACGACGCAAACGAGATCAACGCCGGCTACGAGTGCGGTATGGTCCTGTCTTACCCGGACATCCAGGTGGGCGACCAGATCCAGGCCTACGAAGAGGTCGAGGTTCCGCGTACCTAGTCCGCAAGCGGCATAAATAGAATCGCCAGGTGTTTCCCCGATGGGGGAAGCCCTGGCGATTTTATTTGCAGCTTCTGCTGCAGGACATGTATGCGGAGTAATGTAAGATGAACACGATTTTATAGATCTTGGTAGAGATCGCTAGTTCGACGGAGAAGGAGTTGCACCATGGTTGACCACGCTCGTGCTGCACGAATGGCCAAGCGTATTCAGGAAATCGTGGCGAGTGCTATCGAACGCGAGATCAAGGATCGTCGCCTCGAGATGGTGACCATCACCGATACTCGCGTCACGGGTGATCTCCATGATGCCACCGTTTACTACACCGTGCGCGGCAAGGACATCGACTCCGAGCCGGACTTCGACAAGGCAGCAGAGGCACTCAACCGCGCGAAGGGACAACTGCGCAAGATTGTGGGCGATCAGCTCTCCGTGCGCTTTACCCCGACGCTCGCCTTCGAGGTCGATACCGTTCCGGAGGCTTCCGCCCACATGGAGGATTTGCTGGAGCGCGCCCGCGCCCGCGATGCGGAGCTTGCCAAGTTGAAGGCCAACGCGAAGCCAGCTGGAGACGCGAACCCATACAAGGATTCCGATCGGGAAGAGGCCTAGGGTGCGCCGCGCTGATTATCAAGGCGCCGCCGACGCCTTGGTAGAAGCGAGCAGCATCTGCATCATTACGCACCTGCGCCCCGATGCGGATGCTATCGGCTCTGCCGCCGCGTTGAACTTGGCGTTGCGCCAGCGGGGCAAGCAGACCCGCACCGTCATCGGCCAGGAACGCCCGTTTTCGAACAATCTCTTCACCATCCCTGCCGCCGACGAGATTGAGCTCGTCAACACCCTGCCAAAAGGCTATGATCTTTATGTCACGGTGGACTGCGGTTCCATCGACCGCACCGGCGCTCTCATGGGGGAGTTGGAGAAGATGGCAGGCACCGGCCGGGTTCTGTGCATCGACCACCACGCATCGAACCGCGGTTTCGGTTCCATCAACCTGATTGATCCGGAGTGCGAGTCCACCACTGTGGTGCTTCTCGACGTCCTCGATATGCTCTCCGTGCAGATCGATCGTGGGATTGCGCATTGCCTTTATGCCGGTCTGGTTACCGACACCGGCAGCTTCCGCTGGGGTCGGCCAGTCATGCACGACATCGCTGCCCGCCTGATGTTCTATGGGCTCGATACCAAACAGATCGCAGTGGATCTGATGGACTCCAATACTGCCGACGACGTGCAGATGGTCGGCCGCGTGCTGTCTGGTCTGCGCATCATCGAGGCCGGCGAGCACCGCCTCGGCACGCTTATTGTGCCCGTTGAGGAAGTACAGTCGCACTCCGATTCCGCCGTGGAATCCATGGTGGACTTCGTTCGCGCGCTCAAAGGTACCGACATGGGCGTGGTGTTCAAAGAGCAACGTGCGGGAGTCTGGGCGGTGTCGCTGCGTTCTTCCACCGTTAACTGCGCGCAGGTGGCGCTCATGTTCGACGGCGGCGGGCACATCCCGGCGGCCGGTTATACGGCCCTGGGCAAGCCAGAAGAAATCATTGCTCATCTCGTCGACGCACTTGCCGCTTACGACGAAGAAAATGCTGTAGGGGAGTAACCGTCATGCGGTGCGAACAGGACAATGCTTCGGCAGAAGCAGAAGATACTTCGAAGCCAGGTAAGGCAGTCACCCGCGTGAGCGCTGGTGAGGTATTTCGCCTCGCATTTCCGGCGCTCGGCGTGCTCGCTGCCATGCCGCTCTACCTATTGTTGGATACGGCAGTGGTGGGCCGCTTGGGCGCGCATCAGCTGGCCGCACTCGGTGCAGCGGCGACCATCCACACGGTTGTCACCACCCAGCTGACTTTTCTTTCCTATGGCACAACCGCGCGCGCCTCGCGGCTTTTCGGCGCCGGTAAAAAGGACGAGGCCGTAGCCGAAGGCGTACAGGCCACCTACGTGGCCATCGGCGTGGGCATGACTCTGGCGGTCATCATGTGGTTGGGCGCAGGGCACTTTGCGCGTTGGCTAACCGGCAATCCAGAAACTGCCCAGTACACCGCGCTGTGGCTGCGCATCGCCGCCTTCGCTATCCCGCTCAATCTCACCGTGATGGCAGGCAACGGTTGGATGCGCGGCGTTCAAAACACTGTAAAACCGCTGCTTTTTACCCTAGCTGGCCTCATTCCTGGCGCTATCGCTGTGCCAGTATTCGTCCACCAGTGGGGCCTTGCCGGCTCCGCCCTGGCCACCGTGCTGGGCATGGCTATCATGGCCGCGCTATTTCTGCGCGAGCTCCGCCGTGAGCACGTGGGCTCCTGGCGGCTGCAGTGGGGCGTCGTCAAGCGCCAGCTCGTGTTGGGCCGCGATCTCATCGTGCGCTCTGCCAGCTTCCAGGTGGCCTTCCTTTCGGCCGCCGCCGTGGCTTCCCGCTTCGGAACGGCCCAGCTCGCCGCGCACCAGATCATGATTCAGCTGTGGAATTTCCTAACCCTCGTGCTGGATTCTCTGGCCATCGCCGCCCAGGCGCTGACCGGCGCGGCGCTCGGCGCGGGCTCGGCCAAGCACGCGCGCAGCGTCGGCACCAAGGTCACTTTCTACTCCACGGCCTTTGCGCTCGGGCTCGGCGCAGTCCTAGCCCTGGGCATCGGCATCATTCCTGCGCTTTTCACCACCGATGCAGTGGTGCGCGAGGTCATCCGGCTGCCGTGGCTCATCATGATTGCCATGGTGGTTCTGGGAGGCGTGGTCTTTGCACTCGACGGCGTCCTGCTCGGCGCCAGCGATGCCGCCTTCCTGCGTACGCTGACCATTGTTTCGGTGCTCTGCGGATTCCTACCCGGCGTGTGGACGGCCTACGCCTTGGGCGCGGGCCTGCCCGGCGTGTGGTGCGGCCTTGCGCTGTTTGTTTTCATCCGTTTCCTTGGCGTGGTCTATCGCTTCCGCTCGATGCGCTGGGCCGTGGTCTAACCTGAAAGGGAAGAAGAAAGGAGCACGCCATGGCCACCTTATGGGCGGTGTCAGATCTTCACGCGGCAGTGCGTGCTAATTCCAGCCGCATCGATGAGCTTTACCCGGAAGATCCTGCCGATTGGCTCATCGTGGCCGGTGACGTGGCCGAGCGCACCGAACTCGTACTGCGCATCCTCACTAAGCTTTCGCGGCGCTATGCCAAGGTGATCTGGGTGCCGGGAAACCACGAGCTCTTCTCGCGTTCCCAAGATAGGTGCCAGGGCCGCGCCAAGTATGACGAGCTGGTGGAGGGCTGCCGCGAAATCGGCGTGGTGACTCCGGAAGACCCATATCCCGTCTTCGGCGGGGTGACCATCGTGCCGCTGTTTACCCTTTATGATTACAGCTTCCGCCCACCCGGCACCACCGTCGAGGGTGCCCTAGAACGCGCCCGTGAACGCCAGATTGTCATGACCGATGACTTCGCCATCGCTCCCTTCGTCGATGTTCGCGCCTGGTGCTGGGATCGCCTTGCCTATTCCATCAAGCGCCTTTCCCGGGGAAGGGGGCCTACGGTGTTGGTCAATCACTGGCCGCTGGTTCAAGAACCCACTCTGCGCATGGCGTGGCCGGAAATCGCCCTGTGGTGCGGCACTCGCCATACCCACTCGTGGGCGCGGCGCTATAACGCGCAGGCGGTCATCTACGGTCACCTGCATCTGCCCGGCCGCACCAACGTCGATGGGGTAGACCACATCGAGGTCTCACTGGGCTATCCCCGCGAGTGGGAGGCGCACGGACATCTCCAGCAGTGGCCCTATCCGGTCCTACACAGTGATGAGCCTGCGTCCTCGGCGCTTGAGGAGGTGCGCTAATGCTGGAACCACACCTGTTCCCAGATACCGCCCGCTACTGCTACGTGCGCACCGACGCTGCGCTTACGGATTTGGTGAATTACACGCAGCTGGATCCGGAGGAGCAATCCTTGGTCTCCCAGGCAGTTGACGTGCGCAAGGCGGAATTCGGAGACGCCCGTTGGTGCGCGCATCGCGCTTTGCAGGAGCTGGGCTGTGCAAGTCAGGAGCCCATCATGCGCGGCGAGCGGGGCATGCCGCTGTGGCCGCACGGCTATACCGGTTCCATGACGCATACAGAGGGCCTGCGTGCGGCGGTAGCGGCTCCGAGTAAACATGTGCGCTCTATGGGCCTCGACGCCGAACCCGCCGAGCCATTGCCCGATCACGTGCTGACCATGATTGCGCGCGCAGGGGAGATGGCGCAGTTAACGCAGCTTGCCGACGCCGGGATTGCTTGTCCCGATCGCCTCTTGTTCTGCGCCAAGGAAGCCACGTACAAAGCGTGGTTTCCCATGACACATCGCTGGCTGGACTTCGACCAGGCAGAGATCGACCTGCGCCTCGATGGCACCTTGATCTCCTATATCTTGGCCCGGCCGACCCCCGTGCCGCTGATTGGCGGCCGCTGGATTATCCGCGATGGCTTCGTCATCGTCTCCACGGTGGTGCCCGCGGTGGGCTTTTAGTGGTGGGCCCTCAATAGCCCACCACGGGCTTAAAGCGTCGACGGCCGCGCCACGAAGACCGTGGCCAGGCGCTTTCCTTTTTCCTTGATGAGCGCAATCGAGCGACCATCAGGATCTACTGCCGCATAGGTGCCCTTTAGCCCGCGCGGCTCGAGCCATTTGCCCATGGCGAGCGCCTTTGCCTCGTCTTCGGTGACCTGAAGGACAGGGTAGGAGCGGGCGAGCGCCTCGTCGAGGCTAAGCGATAAGGCCGGAGCCTCTGCAAGCTCGTCGAGAGTGCGGGCGTCGCCAAGCTTAAAAGGCCCTACCTCCGTGCGGCGCAGGGCGGTGAGGTGACCGCCCACGCCGAGCGCCTCACCTAAGTCGCGGGCGAGGGAGCGAATATAGGTGCCAGACGAGCAATCAACGGTGACGTCGAGGTCCAGGTACTCACCTTCGATACGGTGGGCGAGGATGTCGAAGCGGCTGACCGTAACCGGGCGGGCGGGGATTTCTACCTCTTCGCCCTCGCGCACGCGCTCGTGGGCGCGCTTGCCGTCGATCTTGATAGCTGAGACTGCGGCGGGGCGCTGCATGATGTCACCGGTGAGAGCTGTGACCTCTTTATTGACCTGCTCCATATCGAGTTCGCTTGCAGGCTCGCCCCAGGTGCGCTCGCCCTCGGCGTCGTCAGTATGCGTCGCCATGCCAAGGCGAATAGTGGTGTCGTAGGACTTGGTTGACGCGACCATGTGCGCGAGGAACTTGGTGCCGCGTTCCAAACCGACCACCAAAACGCCGGTGGCCATCGGGTCGAGGGTGCCTGCGTGGCCCACCTTGCGGGTGTGAAATATGCGGCGGAGGCGGCCCACCACATCGTGTGAGGTCATGCCTTGCGGCTTGTCCACTACCACCAGGCCAGAATTTGCGAGCGCATCAGTCATGCCCTGCAGTCTATTCCACGCCTCGCCGTGCATTAGCATGGTGGCCGTGGATATTTGGTACGGAATCGACAGCATCCCCGGTGACTTTGGCCCGACTGCGGTGACCATCGGTGTCTTTGACGGCGTACACCGCGGCCATCAGCAGCTGATCAATAATGCGGTGAGCTTCGCGCGCGCAAAGGAATTGCGCACGGTGATGGTGACTTTTGATCCGCACCCCGTCGCGGTCTTCCTCCCGGAGCGCGCGCCGCTGTCCGTGGTGACGTTTGAGCGCCGCCTGCAGCTGGCGGAAGAGATGGGCATCGATGCGGTGCTCGTCATCGACTTCACCAAGGAGCTCGTGGGCACGACTCCGCAGCACTACGTCGAAGACCTGATTGTGGGAAAGCTGCACGCGCGTCATGTGGTCGTGGGGGAGAATTTCACGTTCGGTGCGGGCGCGAGCGGCACGGCGGACGCGATGGTGGAGTTCGGCAAAACCTATGGCTTTAGCGTCGACGTGGTGCCGCTGCTTGACGACGCCGGGGTGCGAATCTGCTCCACAAACATCCGCGCTAACCTGGCGGCGGGCGAGATTGCCAAGGCTAACTGGGCGCTTGGCCGCCACTTCTCAGTGACTGGCCCGGTGGTGCGCGGTGCCGGGCGCGGCGGCAAGGAGCTCGGTTTTCCCACCGCCAATCAGTACTTCCCGGACAGCGTGGCTATTCCGGCCGATGGCGTCTATGCGGGTTGGTTCATCCTGGAGCCGGCTGAGGCACCCGTCGAGGGCAACATGGACCATGGCGTGGCTTATGCGGCAGCGATCTCCGTGGGCACGAACCCGACCTTCGGCGACGAAGAACGTTCCATCGAGTCCTTCGTGCTGGATCGCGACGCCGATCTCTATGGGCACGTGGCCACCGTGAAGTTCGTGGATCATCTGCGCGACATGGTGAAGTTCAACTCGGTAGAAGAGTTGCTGGACGCGATGGCAGCAGATGTGGCCAAGGCACGTGAGGTCCTCGCCGAGGATGCTAAGGCCCGCGGTTGGGAGAAGGACGAGTACTTCCTGCAGGAGGGCTAAATGAAGGTCATTTTGGATCTCGATACCGGGATCGACGATGCCCTGGCGCTGGCCTATGCGCTGGCGCACCCAGGCCTCGAGCTCATCGGCGTGACGGTGACTTATGGCAACGTGCCTGTGGAACTGGGCGTGCGCAATACCTTGGTGCTGCTGGAGCTGCTCGGCGCGGGCGACGTCCCGGTCTTTGCCGGTGAGCAGCCGGCGGGATTCCAGGTCAAGCCAATTTCCGCATTCATCCATGGCCGCAATGGCATTGGCGACGTTCTGCTTCCGCCGCCGCGCGGGCAGGTACAGCAAAAATCCGCGGTGGAGTTTCTGTGCCGGTCGGCGCGTGAACATGGCGAAGACCTGGTGATTATCCCGACTGGGCCGTCCACCACGATTGCGGCGGCGCTGAAAGCTGAGCCGGCACTCGCGGACACTCGCATCGTCATGATGGGCGGCGCCCTGACCGTGCCGGGCAACGTCACCACCTGGTCTGAGGCCAACGTGGCGCAGGACCCCGCCGCCACGGACTTCCTCTTCCGCACTGCACGCGATGTCACGATGGTGGGCTTGGATGTTACGCTGCAAACGCTTCTGACCACTGCGGAGACACGGCAGTGGCGTTGGCTCGGTACGCGGGCCGGACGCGTTTATGCGGACATGCTCGACTATTACATCCGCGCCTACGCCGCCATCGAACCGGACCTGGGCGGTTGTGGCCTGCATGATCCGCTCGCGGTGGCCGTGGCGGCAGACCCTAGCCTGGTCACCTGCTTCGATACCAACCTGGCCTGCGAAACTACTGGCACGACCCCTGGCCGCACCATCGGCGATGTTGCCAGGATGCAAGAACTACACAAGGCTGCCCACGTGGCAGTAGATGTGGATGCCCCGCGTTTTGTGGCCGAGCTGATGGACAAGCTCGATTCGCTTCTGCAACAGCATTAACGTGCAGAAAGTGGCGTGCCTTCCTGCGGATTGTGCCAAGAAGCCGCAGTTTGGGTTTGGGGCAGAAAAGCTGTTAGAGTTATCCCTTGGCTTTGTGACTGCGGTCCGCAGCAGTTAAAGGCGCTAAGAATTTCATGCGGACTGAAATACAATAGGAGAAATCCAACATGGCTTTGAGCACTGAGAAGAAGGCAGAGATCCTCAAGGAGTACGGCCTGCACGAGACCGACACCGGCTCCCCAGAGGCACAGATCGCTCTGCTGACCTCCCGTATCAACACCCTGACCGAGCACCTGAAGTTCCACAAGCACGATCACCACTCCCGTCGTGGTCTGCTGCTGATGGTCGGTCGTCGCCGCGGCCTGCTGAAGTACCTCGCAGCTAACGACATCGATCGTTACCGTGACCTCATCTCCCGCCTGGGCCTGCGCCGCTAAGCCTTTTCGGTTGCTTTCAAACCCCGTCTTCGGACGGGGTTTGTTGCGTTTTTGAGGCCGTCTCGATCACGCAGCAGGTATCGCGGCCCCAGAGACGGTAGCTTGGCACCATGGAACCTTATATCGGCATTGTCGTTTTTGAACTTGAATCGGTAGAGCCCAGTGAGCCGTCGTATTTCCGGGAAGATTTTGTCCTCGTCCGTGCCACAGACGACGATGAGGCGCGCGCGAAGGTCGAGGCGCTGGCGCGTAGCCAAGAATCGGCAGAGCATCCCACAATCGTGATGCGCCACATCGTGGATGTCGCGCCCGCACTCGACGGCACGGTCGAGGGAGACGTGGACCTCTATGCGCGCCACTTTGCGTCGCTTGAGGACTATGCGCGCTTCGAAATGATGCTGGGAGGGCGCGACCCGTTCGCCTAGTCCCGAGCGTGGGCTACACGAGGAGCACTGCCGTGAGGACGTTGATGGTAGCGTGCACGGTGGCGCCGGGCCATAGAGAAGCGCTTTTCTCGCGCAGCCAACCCATGGCGAAGCCGGTGGCAATCTGCAAAACAAAGAGCGGGATGAGGCTGACATCCAGCATGGCCAGCGGTAGGTGGATGAGGCCGAAGAGGAGGCCCTGCACTGTAATTCCCGCGCTGGCATTCCAGCGCTGGGTGATAATTCCTTGTAGGAAACCGCGGAAGAAGATTTCTTCGCCCACCGCGCGCAGCGCCATCGCGAGGAATCCCATTGCCGTTGTTGCAGTCGTGGTCTGCGCGACAACCTCCGGCGGCGCAGGCAACAACGCGAGGTAGCTCAGCACCAGCAACACGAGCAGCATCACTGCTGCCCACGCCCACCCGCGCGCCCATGGACGTCCCAGTCCGCAGACGGCGACTGCCGGCTGGCGGCGCAGGAGAAGGTAGATGAGTGTGGGAAGCGACCACAGCAACAACATGACCATGGTTTAAGTCTAAGGCTGTACCGCGAGTCGGGGAGCGTGATGTTCGACATAATCCCAGGAAAGCTGCTAAAATCGCTACTCGTTGTAGAAACCTAACCATTTTTAACCGGCGGCACCGATGATCGCCGGGCTGTCAGATGCGAGTTTTTGGTACCGGTG
>NZ_KV800701.1:0-2351 GCF_001810285.1 Corynebacterium sp. HMSC071F07 | reverse complement strand
CCCCAAATCGACAATGACGGACCCGTTCTTCATGCTTGCGTCCATGCATCGACTGGGCAAGGAGTACCGCATCTGGGATGCCGCTGGTGAGATTAAGTACCTGAAACCCGGCCGCGGCACGGTCACCGCCGATATGCGTATCCCCGAGGAGACTTACGCGCTCATCGAAGAAAAGACGGCCAACGGTGAGAAGTATTTGCATTGGTTCGACGTGGACATCATCGATGAGGAAGGCGATGTCGTCGCTCATGTGCGCCGCCAAGTCTATTACCGGCGCAAGCAGAAACAAGCTGCACTTGGCCACAGACGCTGGCTAGTGACGCTTGGACTACTGAGGGTGCTTCCCGAAATTCTTGTGCTGTGTTTATCTAGTGCTTTGAAGCCATTTTGAGCACACCGGGAAAAATTGTGTTGTAGAAAGCCTCACGCCCAACTATTCTTGCGGGTACAGCGCCAACCCAAGAAGGATAAAGCTGGGTTCCCGAATGGGAGTAGGGCTTCGGCCTGAGAATTCCTTTGCTCCGAGGGTTGGCGTTTTTACTTTGCTTTCGCCTTGGCCTGCAAAGCATCAATACACGTCCCTGGCTCTTTTTCGAGTTGTGCAACGATAAACTCGATTGCTCGCTGAGAGTATGTCCAGGATGAATTGGGTTCTCCAGCGGTGCTGCGATCGTGTGCGTACCTGGCATCCTCTCTAAATTGGAATACCTTATTGAAGAGATTGAAGTGCCACCGGTTGAATAACTTTTCCTCGCCTCGGAAGTAAATAGTGGTTTTCGACTTCCTTAACCGGTTTCGCACCTCTTTTACTGCATTACCAACTGTGTAAGGGTAATAGGAAGCAGCATCTCGGATGTCTTTAACGATGGTGACGCCGGCTTCCGCGTCTTTGTCGACATAGACGTTAAGGTCGGCATCCTTCGCCTTCTTGACGATGCGCAGGTTTGTCTCGTAGATGACGGCAGCAGCACCTCCTTCTCCGGTTCCTGCCGCGTCGGCGGCTAGCTGCCTCATCTTAAGAAGCTTCTCTGCGACATGAGGCTCGTACTTCGTCCGAATCACGTCAGGGTCAATTGCACCGCGGCGCACGGCCAACGTCAAGTGATTCTCCGGTATTAAATCACTAACGGATTCACCATGAAGATCGAGGAGCTTATCTGCATAATTCATGACAGACTTTTGCAGGAACGGTCCGATGAAAATCTCATACTCATCAGTGATGAAGTGAGTATTGACATTGCGGAAGCGAATGATTTCCGCCATGTTGATGCGCAGGGGATCTTTATCATTCGTAAAAATCTTCTTGAGACAGTCTGCTAGAGCAATTGTCTTTCCAGATTCGTCCGAGTAATAGATCGACTCGATTCCCCGCTCTCGGATCAGGTACGCCTTGAGCATTAGTTCCCATGCGTTGCAGAGAAAAATTGAACAGGTCTCCACGTGGTATTTCAACGTTGGCCTGTTGTACAGCTCCACTGCAAGAGCAAAAGCTTCCTTGCTCTTTTCTAGGAGCCGCTCAATAATCTCTTCCTGTCCCTTATCCACAGGAACCATTCTAACTTCTGCCCCGAGTCATCTCTTCGGCGTTCTCAGCCTGTTCCCTGCCTACGCTCGGTAATAGCACGGACGATCCGGAAGTCAGTGATGATAGGAAAATACCCCAGCTGAAACACTGTTCTAGCTGGGGCTTAATGGAGACTAAGACGTCGGATTTGATAAGTGCGGCGTGAGAGCAAGAACTCTTGTTGAGCAGGGGTTTCGTGATTCTGAAGTAATTTCATTCGCTACAGGGCGCGGTTTCTTGCTGTTGTGAGGTGGTTCTCTAACCGCACTCAAGGTGAGTGCTGGTGTTCAGGGGTGTGGTTTGCGTTTTCCGTTAGCGGGTATCGACTAAGGGGGGCGTTGTTCTTTCCACGGTCCTCTTTGTTAGCGTAGAATAGTGAAGATGGTAATGACTTTTAGGGTCGCTAACTTAACTACCTGCTCAGTTAGGTGAGGGAGGCGTGAATGGAAGCGGAACCTGAGAAGACGACGATGGATTTTTATAATATGTCGGATTTTCTGCGTGGTCAGTCATCGAAGATCATCACGAAGCTGTCCGAGGAAGATGAGGCGGCTTTCGTGTTGAAGAATGGCAGGCCCATGGCGGTGTTGATATCGATTGACCGGTATGAGCGGTTGATGAAGGCCGGCATAGACATCACTGATTACTAAATTATTTTCTACGAGGGATTTTGGATGGCAGTGAAAAAGACAGAGCTTTACTCGTTGCTGTGGGAAGCAGCTAATAAGCTTCGTGGAGGTGTGGAGCCTGCACGCTACAAGGACTATGTGCTCACCTTGAAGCGTCC
>NZ_KV800700.1:33550-51608 GCF_001810285.1 Corynebacterium sp. HMSC071F07 | reverse complement strand
CAGGTGTCTACCAAACAGGGGTCAGGTCCCATCCCCGTCCCTGCCAGACCGCTACCTTGCGTGATGAGCAAATCCAGACCGCGTTCCTCGCCGCGCTAAACCAGCTGGCTGAACAATATCGCGGACAAAGCCACCTACCACAGGTCATCGACGCCATGTTTAATACAGACCAGCTCGAAGCGGAGTCCAAGCGCCTAGACGAGAAAATCCGCGCTCTTGCCAGCGAGATTGAATCATTGGTTGCAGAAAATCAGCGGGTAGCGCAAGACCAGGACCAATACCTCGCCCGCTACACCCAGCTAGAAGCGCGATACCAGAAAACCCTGGGCCGCAAACAAGCCATCGAGGCCGAGATTGCTGCCAAGAGTGCCAAGGCCACTGCGATCAAAACCGCCTACACCCAGTTGGCCGACAAGCCCATCCAGCATTTTCAACCATCCCAGTGGACAGCGCTTATCGACCATGCCGTTATCGGAGCCAACGAGATCCAGTTCGTCTTCAGAATCGGCACTGAAATCACCGTGCCTATTGCTAGCAGGCTGCCAGTTTCTTCCACTTCCTGATTTTGGTGCGAAACGTCGTAAATGGCGCGACGGTGTTGATATGCACCCATTTCCACACCGGCCACGCCGACGGGGTGGAAGAAGCCCACGCACGCTGACCCGAACTAAACAATTCTGATTCGGTTAGACCGCCCACCATTTTGACTATCTCACCAAGCAGGATCTTGAACCTGTCGATCAAATCCTCAGTAGATACCTGCTCCCAGCGTTGGTAGAACGATTCATACAATCCGCCCAGTTGATTCCACTTAAAACCAGGTGCCGGAGTCACCACGTCAAGACCGGCTTGTTCGTCACGTTCCCAGCCGAGCAGTAATTCCATCCAGCCAAGCTGGTAGGCGATCATCTGCCGGGGCGTGCGGTCAACACCGTCAACCAGCCGGTCCCAACCATCGCCAGGAACGCCTACGAACTCGCCGATAAAAAGTTCGCCACGCTTAGTAATCTCTGCGGCTAGTTCATCGCCGGACGCATACGATCTCACCACACACCTCCTCGTGAAACGGCCTTAGGTTTAACGCTTCGTTAGCGCGTTAAACCCTGAATACGCATTTTACTAGGGCAAACAAGATACCCGCTAACGCAAAACCCAAACCCGCTAACGCAAGCGATTTTTCACACCCCCTAAGCGATACTCGCTAACGCAAAAGGGTACTTATCAAATCCGACGTCTAAGTGGAGCCGCCTGCGAGAATCGAACTCGCGACCTTCTCATTACGAGTGAGATGCTCTACCGACTGAGCTAAGGCGGCACGATGCAGTGTGTATATGCACCGCCTGAGAGTTTAGCCTAGGCCTGGGCTGATAAAGAAATCGGGCTATCACCTGTAGTGTGCACGCAGCACACGTGCTGGTTAGCGCGCGCCACAGGCCAGGCGCAGGCGGCCCACCATGCCGTCGAAAGCCACCTGCGGGGTGACGTTCTGCGGCAGCTGCTCGCGGCAGGTACGGATGGCGGACTGAGCGGCAAGCAGCCCATCCTCGCTCACGCGTTGGGCAAGTTCGCCCGCCAGGCCGGCGAAGTCCGGGTGGGTCATGTCCACCTCAGCGCCAACTTTGAGCATGAGCGCATCGCGGTAGATACCGGCAAGATCCACAAGGACAATATCGAGGCCGTCGGCGATGCGGCGTTTAGCGCGCTTCTTATGGAGCTCCTCCAGTTCTTTCAGGGCACTGCGGGCGTCGCGCTGCGCCTTGCTTGCTCCCTTACCCTTGGCGCCGATGCCGAAGGACTGCTCAATTTTGGAGCGCTCCGCTTCTTCGGATTCAGCGTGAGAATCCTTGGCGTCCTTCTCAATGAACTTCAGCAGAGCGGTAACGGATTGGAAGGCCTGGGAGCCGTGGAAGACGTCTTCGGCCAGGTTGATGGCCATGGCGCGACGCTTTTGTGCGGCCGCATCCTGTACCAGGTGGCGGGCACGGCCCACGTGCTGCAGGCTCGTGACGGCGGCCAGGCGAGCATCGTGTTCGCTGGCGCCCTCGGCGACGAGCTGTTTGACCACGCCTTCCACGCTGGGCGAAGGAATATATAGGTGGCGGCACCGCGAGCGCAGGGTCTGGGAGAAATCTTGTGGGTCCTCGGAAGGAGCCACCATGACGATGACGGTGCGCTCCGGCGGCTCCTCCACTGTTTTCAGCAAAGCGTTGGCGGCCTCGTTGCGCAGGCGGTCGGCTTTGTTGAAGATAACCACGCGCCACGGCGCCACGCTGGGCAGGCTCGCCGCACGGCCGATGACATCGCGGGCCTCGCCGACAGTGATGAATTGTTCCTTAGGATCGACGAAAACTAGGTCGGTGTGTTTTTGTTGTTCCAATACCGCCCGGCAGGCCGCGCACTGCCCGCAACCGGGGTCCCCGTTTTCGTCTTTGCTCGTGCACATCAACGCCGCCGCAAAGCACAGCGCCGCCAAAGAGCGGCCCGCCCCGGGAGGACCCGTAAGCAGCCAAGAATGACTCATCGCCCGCAGATCCCCCTCACCTCGGGCGGCCCGAGCTGCGGCCAAGATGGTCTGGGCCACTGCTGGGGTATCTGCCAATCGTTGCGCAACGCTTCCGGTATTCACTCGCCCTAGCCTACTGGGATAACTAAAGTAATAAATCATGAACAGACTACTGCGTGGCGCCCGCTGGCTCATGGGCACCCAATGGCCTATGTACGCCACGCTCGTTCTGGGATCCAACATCTTAGGCGCCGTGGCGATCATGACCTTCGTGGTCTTCTTCCTGCCGATGCCGGAGATTAAGGACTTTACTTCCGACGTCCCGCACTTAGCGTTAATCGGCGTCCTCTATGTTTCCTTCGCCGTGCTCATCGGCATTTCGGTAACCCTGTTACTCTTCCGGCCGGTGCTGGACTGGCAGCGCAATCCCGAAGCCCACGATCCAAACATGGTGCGCAACCTGGTGCTGCGCATCCCCATCTACCAAGCCGCAGTGGCCGGCCTGGTGTGGATCATTGGCATCGTCTTGGCCATCATCATCGCCACCCAATCCTCCGGCAGTCTGGGCCTAGTCGTGGGAGTTTCCACGACCTTGGCCGGCCTGTTGGTGGTGTTGCTTACCTACTTGCAGGCAGAACGCCTCGTGCGCCCCGTGGCGGCGCAGGCAGTGGCCCGCCGCTTCGAGGACTCCACTCTGGAGCCGCCGATTAAGTACCGCCTCATCTATACCTGGGTAATGACCTCCGGCATTCCGCTCGTCGGAATCGCACTGGTGCTCGTGGGCCAGCGCACCGGCATGTTCACGGATAACGCCAACGACATCATGCCCGCGGTCATCGCCCTAGCGCTGACCGCCCTGGGAACGGGTTTTACTGGCACCGTCTTCGCGATGATGAGCGTCGTTGACCCCATCGTCGAGCTACAGGATGCAATCAACCGCGTGCGCCGCGGCGAAAATGATGTGCAGGTCGATATTTATGACGGTTCCGAGTTGGGCGTGTTGCAGGCAGGCTTTAATGAAATGATGCGCGGCCTGCGCGAGCGTCAACGCGTGCGCGATATCTTCGGCCGCTACGTCGGCATCGAGGTCGCCCAGCGCGCACTGGAGGAACGCCCCGAGTTGGGCGGCGAGGACCGCAAGGTAGCCGTTCTTTTCATCGACGTCATCGGCTCCACCACCTTCGCGGTCAACCACACCCCAGAGGAGGTCGTCGAAGAGCTCAACAAGTTCTTCGAGCACGTAGTCGAAGTGGTGCACCGCAACAAGGGCATCATCAACAAGTTCCAGGGCGATGCCGCGCTGGCCGTATTCGGCGCTCCGCTTAACGTCTACGACGCTAACTCCATGGCGCTGCAGGCGGCGCGCGAGCTGCGTCAGGAGCTACGTGGCTTGGAGCTGCAGGCAGGCATCGGCGTCGCGGCGGGTCACGTGGTGGCCGGCCACATCGGCGGCGCGGACCGCTTTGAGTACACCGTCATTGGTGATGCAGTAAACGAGGCGGCCCGCCTGACCGAGCTGGCCAAGGACACTCCGGGCCAGGTCCTGACCAACTCCGCCACGCTGCGCGGTGCCAACGAGGCAGAGCAAGCCCGCTGGACCATGATGAAGTCCATTGAGCTGCGCGGACGACGCCGCATGACACGCCTGGCACGCCCTATCCGCTCCACGCTTGCTGAACGCGCGGAACAATAGCGGAGCAATAGCGGCGCAGTAACCGAGAACTAATTTCATAAGTTCTGTAACATGCGGCCCATGACTTCCGCAGTGTCTCAGTCTCGACCTCGCATGATCGTGCCCGACGTAGCTCGTGGCATGGCTCTTCTCGGCATCGCCCTAGCCAACGTCTGCACTGGGTGGATTACCACCACCCATCCAGACGGCCAGTATTTCGGCGGCATCGATTCTGGCAACGTGTGGGATAAAGCAACTGTGCTCTTTACCGCGATGTTCGCGCATAACCGCGGTTTGCCGATGTTCTCCACGCTCCTGGGCTTCGGTATCGGGCTTATCACCCTGAGCCTTTGGCGCCGCGGCTTCCCGCTCGGCCAGGCGCGCATGGTCATCATCAAGCGCTACGGCTTCCTGGCCGTTTTCGGCATTATCCACCTGGTGTTTATCTTCTATGGCGACATCATGTTTTTCTACGGCTGCTGTGCTTTGGTCATCAGCATGTTTATTTCCCTGCACGATAAAACTCTCAAGAAGATCGCTTATACCCTGCTGACCATCATTACGGTCCTTGGAATCGGTGCGTTTGTGTTTACGCTTTTGGTTCCGGAATTAGGCATGAATTACGTCACCTTTTCCGAGCTTCCCAAATCCTATGGGAAGTTGGTGCTGGATGGATTATTGATGCTGTTGGGGCAGGCTGTTAGCGCCGTGCCGTTCATGCTCATGTACGGACCCATCATGTTGGTGGGCTTTACGTGGGCGCGCCAGGGCACGCTTGCCGACGTCGCGTCTCACCGCACCGAGCTGCGCATCTGGGCAGGCATTACAGCAGTGATCATCTTGGGCGTGGGCCTGCCGTGGGGCCTTGCTACTATCGGCGTGCTCCCCGCGGAAGTCGAGGGGGCCTTCTTTCAGCTCAACACCTTCGTCGGCGTGATTACCGGCCCGGGCATCCTGGCGATGCTCGCGCTGGTGCTAGAGAAGGTGCAGACACTGCCTTGGTGGCTGTGGCCATTTAGTGCGCTGGGTAAGCGCTCGATGAGCGGCTACATCATGCAGTCGATCATCTTCTTCGCGGTGATTTTCCCGTTCACCTTGAACATCGGCTCCCAGTTCTATGCCTCCGGCTTGGCCTTGTTGGCGGTGGGCAACTGGCTGCTCACTCTGCTGCTGGCCTGCCTTCTCGAATACTTTGGCAAGCCGGGCCCGTTCGAGTGGCTGCATCGCCGAATTTCTTATGGCAAGACGATGCGGCCAGAACTAAAAAGGCAGCCGCCTAGTGGCATTGAATCACCCGTCAGTGGCGCTCCAGTGCATCAACCAGAAGGAAATGTCCAAGCACGCGGCTAGCGGCCTCGGCGGCGCCCAGCAGGCGGCTATCGCGCAGCGGGTTGACGGGCAGGGTGCGTGCAAGGGTAAGCCCCTCTGAAAAGAGGATGAGGTTGGCGCCGTGGCTCGCGCCCTTCGTGGCGTCTGCACGCAAGGCTGGATCCCCTGCGAGCGCCGAAGTGGCGGCAACAGCCGCACCAGCCGCTGCGGTGGCCGCGCGGTAGCGGCCCTTAGACATGGCAAGGCCGCCAGCCCACGCGCCGATGCGCAGGCCCCAGCCCAGCTTGTCGTTGCGCTGCGCGCGCAAAAGATACAGATAAGCCCCGTGATGCAAGGCAATGGCGGCAATGCCCAGAGCATTCGGTTCGCCGCGCTTGCAGTACTGGCCCACCGAACCGGCAGCAAGGCCACCGCGCAGCACCGGGTTCGCCGTTTGGGTGCAGAGAGTAGCTATTACCGCGGCGTCGAGAAGCCGGGGCTCAAACCCGAAGATGCGCGCCCAAGCGCTGGCCTCCCCGGCGGCTAGAAACCCTAGGCGCGCGGGGTGGCCGGCGGGATCGGTGATTGCGGGATATACCGCCCGCCACAGCGCGGCGGCGCCCTGTTCAGTGCGTTGCAGGAAGTCCATCGCTACTTGCGGCTGCCTGCCTTGACCACGTTCTTAGTGCCTGGCGAAGGCTTCTTCGCCGTCGACTTCTTCGTGGATTTCTTGGTTGCCTTCTTCGTGGATTTCTTAGTCGATTTTTTGGTCGACTTCTTACCAGCCTTCTTGGTGGTCTTCTTCTTACCACCATCCGCGGCTTCCTTGGCACGGCGCTCGGACAACAGCTCGTTGGCACGGGCGTCGGTAAGCGTTGCGGGATCGTCGCCGCGGCGCAGCGAAGCATTCGTGGTGCCATCGGTGACGTACGGGCCAAAGCGGCCATCCTTGACGGACATCGGCTTGCCGGAGACGTCATTGTCACCCAGCTGCTTCAGCGGCGGCTGCGCGGCGGCGCGGCCACGGCGCTTCGGCTCCGCGTAGATGCGGCGCGCCTCGTCCAAGGTGATGGAGAAGATCTGCTCTTCGTTAGCCAGCGAGCGGGAATCACTGCCCTTCTTCAGGTACGGGCCATAGCGGCCGTTCTGTGCGGTGATGACCTCGTTATCGGAAGGATCCACGCCCACCTCACGCGGCAGGGAAAGCAGCTGCAGGGCCTGCTCCAGGGTGACCGAAGAAGGCTCCATGGAGCTAAACAGCGAAGCGGTGCCAGGCTTGAGCTTTTCGTCGATGTACTCGGCGATGCGCTTTTCCTTCTGCTTTTCCGCAGTCTTGGTCTCCCAGTTCTTGGCGCGCTTGCCTTCCTCGGCGCGCTGCTTATCCTCAGCCTCGCGCTCCTGCTTGACCAGCTCGAGGGCCTCGGCCTCAGCCTTCTCGCGCTCATCCTCGCGCACCTGCTCGGTGACATACGGGCCGAAGCGGCCTTCCTTGGCCACGATCATGCGGCCATTGGCGGGGTTCTCGCCCAGCTCGCGGCCGCCCTGCGGGGTAGCAAAGAGCTTCTCAGCGAGCTCTTCACCCAGCTCATCCGGGGTGGTGGTCTCAGAAAGGTTGGCGCGCTGATACTCCGGTGTGCCGTCCTCGGCCGTGCCCACCACGCGCTCGATGTACGGGCCATAGCGGCCGACGCGCACGAAGACATCGCGGCCTTCCGAGTCGGTGTAGAGCAGCAAGGAGTTGACCTTGCGGGCGTCGATGGCCTCAAGGTTGATATCGATAAGGGACTTCAAGCCGCCGTGGCGCGCGATGGAATCCGCCTTCTGCTCCTTGGCCGCAGCATTGCCAAAGTAGAAGCCCTTGAGCCATTCGGTACCGTTCTCGTTACCAGTGGCAATCGCGTCGAGCTCGTCTTCCATCGAGGAAGTAAAGTCATAGTCCACCAGCTCGGTGAAGTTGTCTTCCATCAGGCCGATGACCGCGAAGGCAACCCAAGACGGCACTAGGGCGTTGCCGCGCGAGAGCACGTAGCCGCGGTCCTGGATGGTCTTGATGATGGAGGCATAGGTGGAAGGACGGCCAATGCCCAAATCTTCCATCTTCTTAACCAGGCTGGCCTCGGTATAGCGCGCCGGCGGGTTGGTGGAGTGACCGTCAGCGGAAACTTCCTGGGAGGCCAGCGCGTCGCCCTCGTCGAGGTGCGGAAGGCGGGACTCACCGTCGGAATTCTTGTTAGCCACGTCCTCGTAGGCCTTCAGGAAGCCCGGGAAGGTAATGGTGCGGCCGGTGGCGGAGAACTCAACGTCCTGCGCGCCCTCGGTGGTATTCGCATTCGCAGCCACCGTGACCTTCATGGAGGTTCCCTTGGCATCTGCCATCTGGGAGGCCACGGTGCGCTTCCAAATCAGCTCGTAGAGCTTGAACTCTTCGGCATCGAGGCGGCTCGATAGCTCGCCCGGGGTAGCAAACTTTTCGCCCGCCGGGCGGATCGCCTCGTGGGCCTCCTGGGAGTTTTTCACCTTGCGGTCATAGATACGCGGGGAATCAGCGACATACTCCGCGCCAAAGATGGAGCTAGCCGCGCCACGCGCCGCGTTCAGGCCCTGCTTAGACAGCGAGGTCGAGTCGGTACGCATGTAGGTGATGTGACCGTTTTCGTAAAGACGCTGCGCAATGCGCATAGTGCGCTCGGAGGTGTAGTGCAGGCGGCGGCCCGCCTCCTGCTGCAGGGTCGAGGTCATAAACGGCGCATAAGGCTTGCGGGTATATGGTTTGTGCTCGACGCTTGTGACGGAGAAAGCGGCGCCTTTCAGGGCGTCGGCAAGCGCCTGTGCGTGCGCCTGCTTGACGACGACCACCTCGTCGCTCTTGAGCTTGCCCGAATCATCGAAGTCACGGCCTAGGGCAACACGCTTGCCGTCGATGGCGGTCAGGCGAGCATCGAAAGCTTCCTTCGCCTCAGCCTTCTCGCTGTGCAGGCGAGCGGTAAGATCCCAGTACTCGGCGGAGATGAACGCCATGCGCTCACGCTCACGCTCGACGATGACGCGGGTGGCAACGGACTGCACGCGACCGGCAGAAAGGCGCGGCATGACCTTCTTCCACAGCACCGGCGAGACCTCGTAGCCATAAAGGCGGTCCAGGATGCGGCGGGTTTCCTGCGCGTCGATCAGGTTCTCGTCAAGCTCACGGGTGTTTTCTGCCGCCTCCAAGATGGCGGACTTGGTGATCTCGTTGAAGACCATGCGGCGCACTGGCACCTTTGGCTTAAGCACCTCAAGCAGGTGCCACGCAATCGCCTCACCCTCGCGGTCGGGGTCTGTTGCGAGGTAGAGCTGGTCGCACTGCTTCAGCTTGGCTTTAAGGTCAGCGACCTTCTTCTTTTTGTCTTGGCTGATGACATAGAGCGGGGTGAAGTCATCCTCGGGGTTGACGCCGAGGCGCGCCCAAGATTCTTTCTTGTACTTCGCCGGGACGTCGGCGGCGCCGCGTGGGAGATCACGAATGTGTCCCACGGAGGCCTCAACAATGTAATTGTCGCCTAGGTAGGGTTGGATCTTCTTAGCCTTCGTCGCCGACTCGACGATGACCAGGGTTTTCCCGGCTACTTCTGCCACTCGACTTCATCCCTTTCGATGATGCGATCACTTGTCGCTCATACGTTGCTTCTACAACGCTTATACAACGCCCTTTGTTCACGCTACGTTAAACGAGCACGATCAAAAGGCAATTGAGCAATAGCGTACAGAAGTTCTTTTACTCTGTACTTATTAGGGCAGCTGCGCTGCCTTACCTGCTGCCTTTAGACATGCACGGTTATACTGGACGCTTTGTCACAGTAACTGGGCACAGTAACAGGCACAGTAACACGAATCGCGTACCCGATGGGGAGGAATGATGGTTGCATCCGTCACCGCATGGATCGAAGTAGTCATGCTAACCCAATGGGTATACCCGCTGATAGGAACATTGATTTTCCTCGATTGTTTCTTCCCGGTGCTGCCTTCAGAGATCCCGCTCAACATGGTTGGAGCATGGTCGGCCTCGCAGGGCTACCCGCACATCCCCATGATGTTCTTCGTGGCAATTCTGGCCGCCATCGTGGGCGATAACCTGTGCTTCCTGCTCGGCACCCGCCTGATGACGCTGGTCAATCGCGTCCAGAAGGGCACCAAGGCCTACGAGGGCCTGGCTTGGGTCAAGCGCAACATGCGCCGCGGCGGTGGCGCGGCGATTATCATCGCCCGCTTTATCCCTTCAGCCCGCCTTTTCATGACCATCCTGTTGGGCTCGATGCGCTATCCTTGGCCGCTGTTTTTCTTCTTCGACATCATCGGCGTCAGCATCTGGGCCGCGCAGGCGCTGGCCATTGGCTTCGTGGGCGGCAAGGCCTTCTCGGATTCTCCCGCCGTGGCGATGATTGTCAGCATCATCGCCGCCATCATCATCGGCTTTGGCCTACAAAAGGCCCAGAATGCGGTGCTCGAGTGGTGGGATACCCGCCGCGGGTATGCAGAAACCCCTTAAGCCTTTAAAGGCTTGAAGGGGCCGTGTGTGAGCTTTTAAACGCCGCGTTTTAAAGGGCGGTGACATTCTGGGCCTGCAGACCCTTTTGACCTTCGGCGACCTCGAAGGAAACCTTCTGATTTTCCTCCAGGGTGCGGAAGCCGCTGCCCTGAATCTCGGAGTAGTGAACGAAGATGTCGCCGGAGCCATCTTCCATCTCGATAAAGCCGTAGCCCTTTTCTGCGTTGAAGAACTTGACGGGGCCTTGTGCCATGGTGTTTAACCTTCTATGTAAGTGTCTACGAGTAGTGGACAAAATGGATTGTGGAAAACAAATCTTCGCCAGCACTAACCAAAAGAAAAACACTGAGCCAAGAATTTATCGGCCTAGCACCCAGTGTGGCACGTTTGGTTAGCTGGCGATAGCTCGCCACGTAAATCTTTTTAGAAAGGGGGTAGCGTGCCCAACCCCCTCGGCCAAGAATTAGTCGAGCTGCTGCAACGCCGCTTCGATGAAACAACGTTTACTTCCGTCACCACTTTAGAGGCGAAGCCTGCCCAATTCGGGCCGTGGCCAGATTGGGTTTTGCCGGGACTTAAAACCTATTTGCAGGGCCATGACGTGGCAAAGCTTTATTCGCACCAAGTTAAAGTGGCCGAAGAAGCTTGGCGGGGCAACGACGTCGTGGTCGCCACCGGCACTTCCTCCGGCAAATCTTTGGGCTACCTACTTCCCATCCTGACTAGGCTGGTGGAAGAGCCCACCGCGTGCGCTTTGTATATCACCCCCACTAAGGCGTTGGGCTCGGATCAGCTGCACGCGGTTTTGCAGATGTGCCGTGAGGTTGAGCAGTTGCGTGGTGTGGTCGCGGCGCCTTACGACGGCGATACGCCCACCGAATCCAGAGCCGGCATCCGGGACGATGCGCGCTTTATCTTTTCGAATCCAGACATGATCCACATGTCGATGCTGGCCTCGCATCAGCGCTGGGCGCGTTTCCTGCGGCACTTGCGCTTCATCGTCGTAGATGAGTGCCACTCCTATCGGGGAGTATTTGGCGCGAATGTGGCGTTGGTTTTGCGCCGCTTGCTGCGCTTATGCAAACACTATGGCGCGCATCCGGTGGTGATTTCTGCCTCGGCCACGATGAAGGACCCAGCACTGCATGCGCAGCGCCTTACCGGGCGTGACACGGTTGCGGTCACAGAAGACGGCGCGCCCACGGGTGCGCGGACGGTGGCTCTTTGTGAGCCCGGGTTCATCGATGGTGCGGAGGGCGAAAATGGCGCTCCCGTGCGCTATGCCGCAACCACCGAGTCGGCCGGGATGATGGCGACTTTGGTGGCAGAAGGCGCCCGCACTCTTACCTTTGTGCGTTCCCGGCGCGCCGCGGAGACGGTGGCCTTGCGCACCGCGGAGGAGCTATCTGGTTCCCTCGGACGGCCCGATTTCGCTCGTCGCATCGCGGCTTATCGGGCAGGTTACTTAGCTGAGGACCGGCGCAAGTTAGAGCACGCGCTTGACGACGGCACGCTGCTCGGCGTCGCCACCACCTCCGCGCTGGAGCTAGGCATTGACGTCGGCGGCCTTGATGCCGTGGTCATTGCGGGCTTTCCGGGAACGGTGGCTAGCTTCTGGCAGCAGGCGGGCCGCGCGGGAAGACGCGGGCAAGGCTCCGTGGTGGTCTTGGTCGCGCGCGACGAGCCGATGGATACCTACTTGGTGAATCATTCGGAGGCCCTGCTGGGAAGGCCGGTGGAGGCCAGCGTGTTTAACCCAGCAAATCCCTATATTTTGTTCGGCCATGTCTATTGCGCGGCGGTGGAAAAGCCGCTGCAGGATGCGGAGATCGTCCAGCTGGGTGCGCAGGAGGTTGTCCATTCCTTGGCGGAGCGCGGGCTGTTGCGACGCCGCGACCGTGGCTGGTTTGCAGCGCCCCTCCCGGCGGGCGAAGAGCTCACCCCAGAGACCGCACACTCGACGGTATCGTTGCGCGGCAGCGCAGGCGAGGAAGTGATGATCGTGGATTCTTCCGACGGCCGCCTGCTTGGCACCATCGACGCTGGACGCGCCGCCAGCCAGGTCCACCCCGGCGCGGTGTATCTACATCAGGGCGAAAGCTTCGTGATTGAACAGCTGCACTTCGCGGACTACCTGGCGCTGGCAAAGCCGGAGACGCCGGAATATACAACGACCCCGCGCTCGACTACGGATATCTGCATCGTGCGCGAGGCCGATGAGCTCATCAACTATGCGCCGGGGCTGTGGGTGGCCAACGTAGAAGTGGAGGTAGTCGATCAAGTAACCGGCTACCAGGTGCGCCTGCCCGACGGCACGGTTGGCGATGACATTCCGCTGGACATGCCGCAGCAGCGCCTGCACACCCGTGCGGTGGCCTACACCATTGATCCGCTGGCGCTTGCAGCAATGGGTGTGAGCGCCGCCGATACTCCGGGCACTCTGCACGCGGCGGAGCACGCGGCGATTGGCCTGCTACCGCTGATTGCTACCTGCGATAGGTGGGATATCGGCGGCGTGTCCACGGCGCAGCATGCGGATACTGGTCTGCCTACGGTCTTTGTCTACGACGGTCACCCGGGCGGCGCTGGCTTTGCCGATGAAGGCTTCCGCCGCTTCCCGGAGTGGATAGCCACCACGTATGAAACGGTGGTTTCTTGCCCGTGCGAGGCAGGCTGCCCCTCGTGCGTGCAGTCACCAAAGTGCGGCAACGGCAACAACCCGCTGGATAAGGCCGGTGCCATTAAGTTGCTTGGTGCACTGGTGACGATGACGCAGTCAGGGCCCATGCCCGCCGAGACCTAGACCGGACCAGCGCGAGCCACCGCCTCCACGCGCCTCACGGCGACAGTGACGATGACATCGCGCTCGACTACGCGGCACTGCCTAACACTGGAGTTGTTGTGCTGCGCGGTCTCCCGCGCCGCGGCACACCCGTCTTGGCCTTTTGCGTGTTCCCACGCGGCCGCCACCGCCGACATGTCGGCGGCCACCTGCGCCTCATGGCGCGCTGCCACGCGGCTAGCCACGGTGACAACAACCAAGAGGAGGGAGACGATGGCAACGATGATCCCCGCATTAACCACGGTGGCATAGCCAGCCTCAGCGTCTTTGCGGCACATCACTGCCCGCCTCCCGCCGAACCCGCTATCTCGGCCGGAAACACTGCCTGCGCTTTCATCTCCCCCAACGGCGAGTGCACGGTGGCTTGTGCGGTGACGAGGCCACCCCTTTCAGCGATGTCGACGCTTACTTTCTCATGGGAGTAGTCCTCGCCTATCGCGTATGCACGCGCAGCGGCACCGGCGGCGTCGACAGCCGCCAGGTGGGCCGCCATCGTCGCGACACCCGCAACGGCACCGGCTGCAACGATGACCAAAGAGCTCAACCCGAGGGCTGCCTCAATGGTGACCGAACCGGTGTCGCCGCTAAGGCGCCGAACGATATGAAGATAACAGCGCCGCATTGTTTAACCCGGAGTGTTAGACAAAGCGTCAGTGATGATGGATTCGATGGCGTCTGGCACTTGGCCGCCGTTGATGACGGCATAGAGCACAGCCGCAAGGGCCGCAGCGGCCAGCGAACCCATGGCGTATTCGATGGTGGACATACCGTCGTCATTCTTTAAAGCGGCATTAACCTGAGCAGCAATCTTGTGCATGTTCTCTTCCTTTCCTTGTGGGTGAATTGAGGTGAAAAATGTGTGGTTTATGGTTACAACAATTGGGAACCGAGGCTTAATATCACCGGCACCAATCCCAGGACTATGAAGGCTGGGAGGAAGCACACTGCCAGCGGCAGCGCGATGAATACCCCGGCGCGCTCTGCCCGTGCGGTCGCATGAGCTGTGGCTTCCGCCCGCAAGGTTTCGACTAGGCGATGACAGCCCGCGGCAATCGCCGCACCCGATTCCCCGGAAAGCTCCAGTAATCCAGCGAGATCTTCGAGTTGCGGCTGTGCGCGCAGCACGTCCATGGCAGCGGCCAGCGGAGCGCCCACGCCCAGCAGCGTCGCCGCTTCCTTCCAGGCAGCGCACGCGCTTGTCGACGCCACGCCTGCCAAGGCCTCACGTACCGACAGCCCTGCCTCCACGCAGGCGGCGAAGAGCTCTAGGTCGGCGGCCACATCGAGCGGTGCCGGCTGTGTTCCGGGGCCATCCCGCGGAGTCTTGGGCCGTACGAGCCGACGAAGCGGCGCGCTCGTGGGAATGCACAGTGCAAGAGCCAGGCAAAGATAAGTCAGCATGCCGTCGCGCTCCTTAAGATGTAGCGCGACCACGCAAACCCGCCGCAGGCCAGGCCAACCCCGATGACGAGAAGAAGGCCTCCAAGTCCGCCTCCTAAAAGCAGCCCCAGCGAATCCGCGCCCATCGCGCCTCCCATGGCGATGCCGGCCAGCGGCAGACATGCCAGGATAAGCGCGGTGGCCTGCGGACCTTGTAGAGAAGACTCCGTGGATTGCGCATGCCGGCGGGCCGCATCCAACTGAGATTGGGCTTGCTCCACCAGCCCCGCCAGCGCCACGCCGTGCAAAGAAGAGAGCCGAATGACGTGGCCTAGCCGCACCACCGCCGGCTCCGTGGCCGCAACGAGCGGACCGTGGATGGCCCCACCGTGGGCGGCCATGCCTGCCGCAGTGCGCAGCGGCACGAGCACGGTGGCGGGGCAATCCGCAGGTAGCGCTTCCACGCCTCGCTTTAGGGCACCAGCCGTCGTAGCACCGGCCCGCAGATCCGCAGAGACCGTGCCCAGGAACGTGGCGAGTTCTTTGCGGGCGCGCCGGGACCTCCGCGCGGAGTTGATATCCCGCAGGTACCACACCGCGCAGGCAATGACGCAGAGCACTGCGAGGGCGACGCTTAAGCGGCCAAAGGCATAAAAGCACAGCCCACCACAAAAGACGATTGGCCCAATCAAAAGCGTCGGGACACGCGTGCGCCCTTCCGCTTGATGCAAGCGCCGCGCGGCGGATGGTTGCGCTAAAAGCGCAGCTAAAGCCAGAAATATAAAAGTCATTGCGCCACCCCTAAGCGCTCAGCAAACTCGCTAAAGCCTTCTCCCGGCCCGGTGTCGGCGCTCCAGATAAGCTGCGGCCGTACTGGATTGCCTTCCAGCACCCCAATGTGTGCCAGGCGCCTTCCCTCATGCCCTCTTTCCATCGCCAGGACCACATGCACTGCGGCGGCCAGTTGGGAGTGCAACGCCGCCCTGTCCAGCCCACCCAGTGCGGCGAGTGCCTCCATGCGAGCTGGCACCTCCCACACGGAGTTGGCATGCAACGTTCCTGCTCCACCATCGTGGCCAGTGTTTAATGCGGCGAGCAGGTCCACGACCTCCGCACCACGAATCTCACCGACCACGATGCGGTCGGGGCGCATACGCAAAGACTGCTGCAGCAACTTAGCCATCGTTATTTCACCGCGGCCTTCTGCATTAGCGCGCCGGGATACTAAAGTCACCACATGCGGATGCAGCGGCGCCAACTCCGCGGTGTCTTCGATGACGAGGATGCGCTCGTTCTTAGGCACCGTGCCCAGCAGCGCCGACAATAAAGTGGTCTTTCCCGCACCGGTGCCGCCAATGACGAGGAAGGAAGCATGTTTTTCCACGATGGCCCGCAGCAGCGGCTCCACCTCTTTCGCGATACTCCCACTAGCAACAAGCTGCTCCAGGCTCGTCTGTGCTTGGCGTAGCACGCGCAAGCTGATGCACGTCCCACCAGCCGAAGGCGGTGCCAACAAAGCATGCAGGCGCAGCGCAATGCCATCCCCACGGGCAAGCCGGCCATCGGCAAAAGGCTGCGCATCATCGAGGCGCACGCCGGCTACTGCGGCCAGGCGCGTGGCCAGCTGGCGGACTTCGGCATCATCGACAAAGGAAACTGGCGTGGGTTCTAGCCCATTGCCTCGGTCGATAAAGCAACTGCGCGGGCCGTTAACCACGACGTCGCTAAGCCCGGGCTGCGCCAGGATCGGCTCGAGGACTCCCAGGCCCAGGGAATCATGCCGCAGGCGACGCAGCAGATCCAGCACGTCTGCATCGCTGATAACGCCTGCCTCCTGGCGAATCCGGCGCGCGAGCGCCGTAGTGTCAGCCACCAACTCAGGCGACGCGGCCACAATCGTGCGCAACCTATCCAAGAGATTTATCTCGCTCATCCCTGCACCGCCGCTCATGCCAGGACCTCGCCGACAACGTTTTCGGCTGCCACCCGCAGCCCGCGTGGCAGCCGCCGTAGACCACCCGTATCGGAGGCTTTGGTAAGACCCCGGAGCGTGGGAATTTCGGCAATCGGATCGCGGTGAACAATTTTGGCGATGTCTTCCTTCGAAAGGCCTGACCACTGCCTGTAGCGCACCACTACACTGCATTTTTGTTGTTTGGCTTCCAGCTCCGCCACGAGCTTGGCGCATGCGGCAGTCGGGCGCACCTCAGCAGCCGTTAGGATTACGACATGCTCGCAGGCCTGTGGGATTTCAAGGGGCGAGCAATCGAAAACTGCCCCGGCTGGGTGCATCGCGGCAGCCTGAAAAATAGCCTCCCGGCGCGCCGGCTTAATACTCGGCTGGCCTGCATAGCCGCTCCGCGCAGCAGCCAAAATTCCCAGTTCGCCTACTCGCGGCAGCGCGCGATGTAGATCCCCTGCGTTTACGCTTCCGCTACCTGCCGCAAGATCCGGCCAACGCGCTCCCGGCTCCTCCTCGATTCCTGCCAGTAGGTCAAGCCCACCGGAGTAAGAGGTGGCGTCGATAAGCAGTCCGGCCCCTGCCACGCTCGCCACGGCATAAGCAAAAGTCGAAGTTCCTACTCCCCCTGCCGCGCCAACTATGGCCAACGCGAAGTTATTGCCGCTTGTCTGCTGCGGCCGGACTCGATCTGCCAAAGCGCTCAAAAGCTGCTTCGATTCCGCCGGAATGATAAAGGCCTCGGCGCTGCGGCACTTCATGGCGGCCTCATAATCAATGGGTCCTGGATCTGCTGCTACGAAAAGCACTGGTGCCCTACTGTGGCTGGCGACTAACTCCGCAGTGAGCTTATCCGCAACGATGACCGTGGCTTTCGGCAGGTACCGCGCGAAGTCACGCGGGTCCTCAACCGCAGTAACCTGCGCGCTCGTCGCCGCTGCCGCGGCAATTACTTCCACTCGCAGCGCGGAATCTCCCACTGCGATAGCGATGCTGGCGTCGTATGAACTCATGCCTCCAGCATTGGTGAAGCGATATCCCCAGCACTAGAGGAAATTTTGCGGCTGTGGATAACTCGCCGGTTTTAAAGCACCTATCGCGACTCAAGGTGACGTATCAGCTAAAAACTGTGGAAATAGTGCGGTTAGTACTTGCCTGAACGCGTGGTTTCTAGGGCACCCCGCCTGCAAATAGATGATGACCCGCGCCTCGGGGGGGTGTGCGCGGGTCATCGGTAACCCGGCATCGGGGGGGTGAGCCGGGGCAGGCCGCACTGTATATCGGGGCCTTGCAAGGCTCATTATGACATGTAAGAGACAGGTTGACAACAGCAGCAATCCAGCTTGTTTCCTGCATTTGTTAGCTTGCACTGATCCTCTTGCCGCAGCCACACAACACCTTTAACATTGGCCACAACATGAATGATGCATCCAGCCACCACCGCAGCGGCGAGGCCCCCGTAAACCCGGCCGCCGATTGCGCACGCGTGGCTGCATTCTTCGATCTAGACAAGACCATCATCGCCACCTCATCTGCTTTCGCCTTTGGCAAAGAGTTCATGCACAACGGGCTCATTACCCCAGCGGAGGCGCTGCAGATGTCGATTGCAAAAGCAAGCTACATGTTCGCGGGGCACTCCAGCCAGCAGATGGACGCCACTCGCGATCAACTAGCCGCAATGATCGCCGGTTGGTCCGTCGCGGAGGTACACAGCATCGCCAAAGCGACCATGCACAACGTGGTCACGCCCGCCATCTACGCAGAGGCCCGGGAACTCATCGATTTCCACCAAGCAGCCGGCCACGAGGTAATCATCATCTCAGCTTCGGCTGCCACGCTCGTGCGCCCCATCGCTGAAGAGCTAGGCA
>NZ_KV800700.1:28025-33450 GCF_001810285.1 Corynebacterium sp. HMSC071F07 | reverse complement strand
TAGTCGCTACTGAGCTAGAAGAGGTGGACGGCAAGTTCACCGGAAAGATTCTGCGCTACTGCAAGGGCGCAGCAAAGGCTCAAGCCATTGCGGACTTCGCTGCGGAATTAGATATCGACCTGGATAGCTCTTTTGCCTATTCTGATTCCGCCACCGATATCCCGATGCTGGCTCTGGTTGGCCACCCAGTGGCGGTCAACCCCGATCGCCACATGAAAAAGCATGCTCTGGAACATGGCTGGGATATCCGCACCTTCAAGGATCCGGTTCCGCTTTTTACGATGCCCGGCGCGAAAGAAGTAGGCATTGGTTCCGCCGTCGTCGCTGGCATCGCAGCGGTTGTGGCCGCAGGGCTCTGGCTCAACCAGCACCCGGATTTTCTGCGTGCTCCAAAGTCCAGTGCCTAGTGCCAGCTTCTAGGCCGAGCGCGCAATTCCATCTGCTTCCACGCCGCCGGCAGCCCAGGCAGCAAGCAGAAACTCCAATGTGGGCCCGGGATTTGCCGAATATTCTCCTATGGCCTGCCAATACTGCGCGCTATGGCGGTTGTAATAGGTCTCCGGTACGGCGAAGCCACGCGGATCGAATCCGCTATGGATGGCCGCCAGGCGTGCGGCAACCATTCCAATCAAGTTACTGCGTAGGCCAAATACCTCATAAGCCGCAATTTCCGCATGCACCACAACAGGCAGCAATCGGTCGAAGGCAACGCCGCTTCCTCCACTTACAAGACGAGAAAGGGCTTGTACGCGTGCTGCTTGTGCGCTGTTTGGCATTCCCGTGCCGCCGGCCGCAACATCGAGACGCGCAAGCACCTGCAACGGGGCACGGGCAAAGGTACGCACCGTGGTTGCCTGAACCTCCGGGGCCAAGAGACTATAGGCACTAATGGAATTGGCCAACGGCCCTTCCATTGCGTCTTCAGCAGTTAGATCGGGGGATAGATCGGGCGCAACATTGGGCGAAATTTTGAGCCCATCTACAAAGACCGCAGCACGTGCACCCCGCATCGCCGATTCCGCAGAAATGACATCAAATTTCCGTAATCCAGCCGGACGGCGGTGCGCGCGAGAAATTTTCTCGACCGCACGCGCGGCTGAATTTTCCACACCGGGTAACGCAAAGAGCGGGGCCAACGGGTCTTTTTCTGCCATATCCTCTAGGATAGACCTGTGCGGCCACTGCGATTCCTCACACACGCAGCTGTCAGGCTTCATTACTATGGCCAATACAGATTTAGACAAACGCTAGGAGTATTTAACCGTGAGCAACGACGGACTATTCACTGACGGTGCGAACCAGTTCGCCCCAAAGGTCAACGCTATCCCGCTTAGCGACGCCGATAGCTCGAAGCGCGGCGAGGCCTCCGTTGGCCAACTGGTCTCCAACGCTACCGAGCAGATGTCTCAGCTCGTCCGCTCCGAGGTCGAGCTCGCCAAGACCGAGCTGGCTCAGTCCGCTAAGAAGGGCGGCATCGGTGCTGGCATGTTCGGCGTTGCCGGAACCGTTGCGCTTTATAGCTCTTTCTTCTTTTTCCTCTTCCTCGCCGAGCTGCTTGACAAGTGGCTCGACCGTTGGGCCGCATTCCTGATCGTCTTCCTCATCATGCTGGTGATCGCAGCCGTCGTTGGCTTCATCGGCTTTAAGAACATCAAGAAGGTCAAGGCACCCGAGAAGACCATCGAGTCCACCAAGGAACTAAAGAAGCTGGTTCCAGGCAAGGCTTCCAAGTCCGTCGAGCGCGGTTTGTACACCTAAAGCTTCTACCTTGAGATTTTTCTTCGCTTAGTCCGCCCGAGCTTGCTTTTGCTCGGGCGGGTTTAGCATTTAATAGGCGAGTTTGCTTTTCGCCGCCCCCGTCTCTCCCACCCCTTCTTGCTGCAAGCTGCCTCATCTGGTGAAAGGAACCACATCTCATGGCCCAGACTCCAGCACCCTTGTCGCCCTCGGTGGTTGAGCTAGACGGACCATTCAAACACGAGTACATCCATACCCGCGGCATTCGCCTCCACGTTGCAACCGCAGGTTCTCCAAGCGATCCGCTCGTACTTTTCCTACACGGCTCTTTCGGCGGCTGGTTCGATTTCAAAGACGCCATCGCCCCTTTGGCCGCACAAGGCTTTCACGTTGCTTCCCTCGACATGCGCGGCTTTGGCCTTTCCGATAAACCGCCAGTCGAAGCAGGCCAAGATATGCGCGCAGTGGTTGGCGACGTCACCGGCGTAATCCAAGCCTTGGGCCACGATGCAGCCTTCTTGGTTGGCGCAGATGCCGGTGGCGCAATTGCCTGGGCGGTAGCTAGCGAGCGCCCAGAACGCACGCTTGGCTTAGTTTCCATCTCTTCTTCCCACCCGGTCGATCTGCGCCGCGCGATGGCGGCACGTCCCTGGGACTTCGGCTGGCTCCTTTTGCGCGCCGCCCTTTGCCGCTTGGGCGGACCACTCAGCCGCCGCAACCCTCTCCTTTATGCCTCAAGCTATGAAAAAGAGCTGGCCCTCAACACCGACTCGAGCTTTTCGCACGACGCACGCAACCAGATTGCGCAGCTGCGCATTACCGCCTCACAAATCGGCAATGTACGCCGCGGCATCTTGTGGAACCACCGCATGCGCACTGCTGTTCCGCCATTAAGTTGGATCGACTCCTCGGTGGAAGCACCCATTCTTTATTTTCATCCCGCTCAGCAACTATGGCGCCCGCTTATTCGCCGCGCGAAAAACCGCTGCCTTGGTACCTTCGAAGAAAAGACCATTCCGCAGACTAAGAATCTGCCACACATCGAGGCCCCGGGCGTTTTCGTCGAGACCCTTCAGCAATGGCTTGCACCCTTAAGGGAACAAATTGCGAAATAAGTAACAATTAATACTTTCAGAGCGCCACCCCACAAAGGGGTGGCGTTTTCTTTATGTATTCGCACAAAAGTCCTGTACAGATAATACTATCTGCCGACTTATAGTTTTCATCACACGCTTATAATTTTCAAATCCTTGAATGTGCGCGCAGCCACAGTGTAACTTCAGTTCCAACCTTTCAAGGTTCATCAATGTTCACTCAAGGCTCGACCTAATTCGGAGGTCTCTCCCCGTTATGACGATCAAAAAGACGTTCGCTGTAGTTTCTGCAGCCTCCCTAACCCTGGCCCTCGCGGCATGCGGTAGCGATAACGGCTCCGCGAACGGCTCCGGCGGCAACTACATCACCGCATGGGGCAGCGAACCCCAGAACCCGCTGATCCCGGCAAACACCAACGAAACCGGCGGCGGCCGCATCGTTGACAGCATCTACTCGGGCCTCGTGTACTACGACGCGGATGGCAAGGCGCAGAACGAGATCGCAGAATCCATCGAGCCGAACAAGGACAACACCAAGTTCACCATCAAGCTCAAGAAGACCAACTTCTCCGATGGTTCCCCGGTTACCGCAAAGAACTTCGTTGACGCGTGGAACTACGCAGTGGCAAACGATCAGCTCAACGCTTCCTTCTTCAGCAACATCAAGGGCTTCAAGGAGGGCGTAAAGGAGCTCGAGGGCCTGAAGATAGAAGACGATTACACCTTCACCGTCGAGCTCAACAACCCTGAACAAGACTTCCCAGCACAGCTGGGTTACTCCGCGTTCTACCCGCTCCACGAGTCCGCCTTCGATGACCTGGAGGCCTTTGGCCAGAGCCCAATCGGCAATGGCCCGTACAAGCTCGCCGAGTGGAACCACAACCAGGACGCTACCGTCGTTCCGAACGAGGAGTACAAGGGTGGCCAGAAGGCTGCTAACGACGGCGTTAAGTTCGTCTTCTACACTTCTAACGACGCCGCCTACGCCGATCTGCTCTCCGGCAACCTGGATCTTCTCGACGCCGTCCCAGATGCCGCCTTCGACGTCTACGAGTCCGACCTGGGTGAGCGCGCATCCAACCAGCCTTACGCAGGCTTCCAGTCCTTCACCATCGGCGAGAACCTTGAGCATTTCTCCGGCGAAGAGGGCAAGTTACGCCGCCAGGCAATCTCTTACGCAATCAACCGTGACGAGATCACCGAGACCATCTTCAAGGGCACCCGCACCCCAGCCAAGGACTTCACCTCCCCTGTTCTGCCGGGCTACTCCGAGGACATCGAGGGCAATGAGGTCTTGAAGTATGACCCAGAAAAGGCCAAGGAGCTGTGGGCCAAGGCCGACAAGATGAACAAGTGGTCCTCGCCTTCCTTCGAGATCGCCTACAACTCTGACGGCGGCCACAAGAGCTGGGTTGACGCAGTCTCCAACTCCATCAAGAACACCTTGGGCATCGAGGCAGTTGGCGCGCCTTACCCGGACTTCAAGTCCCTGCGTGATGAAGTCACCAACCGCACCATCAAGACCGGCTTCCGCACCGGCTGGCAGGCAGACTACCCATCCATGGGTAACTTCTTGGCACCGCTGTACCAGACCGGTGGCTCTTCTAACGACGGCGACTACTCCAACGAAGAGTTCGACAAGCTCCTGGTAGAGGCAGCAAAGTCCAGCTCCCAAGAAGAGGCTAATGCCAAGTACAAGGAGGCCCAGGCAATCCTGTTCGAGGACCTGCCGGCCATCCCACTGTGGTACCCGAACGCCACCGGCGGCTTCTCCGAGGCCGTAAGCGACGCTAAGTTCAGCTGGAAGGGCGTACCGGTCTACTACGAAATCACCAAGGAGTAACCCTCCTTCCGCTCATGGCACCTGCTCCGCCTCGGCGCGTTCGAGGCGGAGCAATGCCATGCCCGCCCCTTTCTCGGTTTGCACATCCCACAGTTTCTGTTACGGACTAGGCCCGTTATTGACAAGGCCCCCGCGCACTACCCCTCTAATAATTCGATAACGCCTGCATATTGCACATTGAGATAGGTCACAAACTACGATTTCCTATAGCCAGACAGGCGACAGATTTTAATAAACGCGTAAGCAGCCTCTGCCACAGCGTAAATACGCACGGACCCGCCAGGTTCCACGCGGCGTCGGCAAGCGAATGTACACAACTAGTAAAGGACGACACTATGTTGCGCTATATCGGGCGACGAGTGCTCCAGATGATCCCGGTGTTCTTCGGAGCCACCCTGCTCATCTACGCACTGGTTTTCTTGATGCCCGGTGACCCGGTCGAAGCCCTCGGCGGCGACCGCGGCCTCACCGAGGCAGCTCGCGCCAGGATCGAGGCGGAATACAACCTCGACAAGCCATTCATTGTCCAGTACCTGCTCTACATCAAGGGCATCTTCATGCTGGACTTCGGCACGACCTTCTCCGGCGTCCCGGTCACTCAGGTCATGGCTAATGCCTTCCCCGTCACGGTGAAGCTGACGCTCATGGCCATCGTCTTCGAGACGGTCTTCGGCATTCTCTTCGGCGTCATCGCCGGCATGCGCCGCGGCGGTTTCTTTGATTCCACCGTCTTGGTCGTGTCCCTCTTGGT
>NZ_KV800700.1:25285-27925 GCF_001810285.1 Corynebacterium sp. HMSC071F07 | reverse complement strand
CCTCATCGGTATTAAATGGCAGCTGCTGCCCGTAACCGTCGGCGCTAAGGCTTCCTTCGAAGCCCTGCTCATGCCGGCCATCGTCCTGGGTGCGCTGTCCCTGGCATACGTCATCCGCCTGACACGTCAGTCTGTGGCCGAGAACCTACGCGCTGACTACGTACGCACCGCGCGCGCAAAAGGTCTTTCCAGCGGGGCTGTTACCCGCCGACACGTGCTGCGCAACTCGCTTATCCCCGTTGCCACCTTCATCGGCGCCGACATCGGTGCGCTGATGACCGGCGCCATCGTCACCGAAGGAATCTTCGGCATCAACGGCGTCGGCGGCACCATGTACCAAGCCATCCTGCGCGGCGAGCCGACCACAATCGTCTCCTTCACCACCGTGCTGGTGATCATCTACATCATCGCCAACCTGCTGGTTGACCTCCTCTACGCAGTACTCGACCCGAGGATCCGCTATGCCTAAACTCGACAAGACCACCCAGTACCCAGGCCAGGAGCACTTCATCTCCGACGTCGACGAGACCGGCCTCGGCGCCGTCGACGCTGTCAAGGATGAATCCGCCCCTTCCTCCCAGTGGGGCGAAGCATGGCGTTACCTGCGCCGCCGCCCATTGTTCTGGGTCGCCGCCGTGATGATCACCTTGGCGATTCTCCTCGCGCTCTTCCCCGGCCTTTTCACCAATACTGACCCGCGTATGTGCGAGCTCTCCAAGTCGCTCGACCCAGCAGAGGCAGGCCACCCATTCGGCTTTAACCGCCAGGGCTGCGATATCTACGCCCGCGTTATCTACGGCGCACGCGCATCCGTGATCGTCGGTGTTTTGACCACCCTCCTCGTGGTCATCATCGGTGCCCTAGTGGGCGCCATAGCCGGCTTCTTCGGCGGTTGGATTGACGCTGTTCTCTCCCGCATCACCGATATCTTCTTCGCCATCCCGCTGGTGTTGGCGGCCATCGTTGTCATGCAGATGTTCAAGGAGCACCGCACCATCATCACTGTGGTTCTCGTACTTGGCTTGTTCGGCTGGGTATCCATCGCCCGCATCACCCGCGGTGCCGTTGTATCCATCAAGAACGAGGAATTCGTCCAATCCGCGCGTTCCATCGGTGCTTCCAACGCCCGCATCCTGTTTAGCCACGTCCTGCCGAACGCTGCGGCTCCGATCATTTCTTATGCCACCGTCGCGCTGGGCACCTACATCGTTGCCGAGGCCACGCTGTCCTTCCTCGGCATCGGCCTGCCCTCCACGTTCGTCTCGTGGGGCGGCGACATCTCTGATGCACAGGCCTCCCTGCGCATGAATCCAGCCGTTTTGTTCTACCCGGCAGGCGCTCTGGGCCTGACCGTTCTGAGCTTCATCATGATGGGCGACGTCGTCCGCGACGCCCTCGACCCGAAGGCAAGGAATCGCTAATGAATAAGCCACTTCTTGAAATGAAGGACGTCCACATCTCCTTCGAGTCCTCCACCGGCACCGTCGAGGCAGTACGTGGCGTCAACATGACCATCTACCCAGGCCAGTCCGTGGCAATCGTGGGCGAGTCCGGTTCCGGTAAGTCCACAACCGCGATGTCCATCCTGGGACTTCTGCCGGGCACCGGCAAGGTGACGAAGGGACAAATCCTCTTCGAGGGTGAGGACATCACCCACTACAACGACAAGCAGTTCGAGGCCCTGCGCGGAAACAAGATCGGCTTGGTTCCGCAGGATCCAATGTCCAACTTGAACCCGGTCTGGCGTATCGGCACCCAGGTCGAAGAGTCGCTGAAGGCTAACAACGTGCTGGAGGGCTCCGAGCGCGAAAAGTGCGTCGTGGAGATCCTGGAGGAAGCAGGGCTTCCCGACGCCGCGCGTCGCGCCAAGCAGTATCCACACGAGTTTTCTGGCGGCATGCGCCAGCGCGCACTCATCGGCATCGGCCTGGCTGCGCGCCCAAAGCTGCTGATTGCCGACGAGCCCACCTCGGCGCTGGACGTGACCGTGCAGAAGACCATCCTGGACCACCTGGGTCACCTCGCTGAAGAGCTGGGCAACGCCGTGCTATTTATTACCCACGACTTGGGCTTGGCGGCAGAACGCGCCGAGCACCTCATCGTGATGCACCGCGGCCGCATCGTGGAGTCTGGTCCTTCGCGCGAGATTCTGCGCGATCCGGAGCACCCATATACCCAGCGTCTGGTTACCGCAGCGCCTTCCTTGGCTTCCTCGCGCATCCGCGCTGCCCAAGAGGCAGGCGTGGAAAGCACAGAGCTCAAGGCCGCGGCTTCGCACAGCGCCAACATCGAAGATGAAGCCGTCATCTCCGTGCGCAACCTGAACAAGGAATTCGATATCCGCGGTCAGCGCGGCGAGAAGAAACTGCTCAAGGCAGTCGACGACGTCTCTTTTGATATCCGTCGCGGCACCACCATGGCACTCGTGGGCGAGTCTGGTTCGGGCAAGTCCACCGTGGCAAACATGGTGCTGGGCCTGCTCTCCCCGACCTCCGGCACCATCGAGTTCGAGGGCAAGGACACCTCGAAGCTGTCCAAGAAGGAGCTTTTCCAGCTGCGCCGCAAGATGCAGGTGGTCTTCCAGAACCCATATGGTTCCTTGGATCCGATGTATTCCATCTACAAGTGCATCGAGGAACC
>NZ_KV800700.1:9754-25185 GCF_001810285.1 Corynebacterium sp. HMSC071F07 | reverse complement strand
CGCGTTCTGCGATGCGCCGCTACCCGAACGAGCTTTCCGGTGGTCAGCGTCAGCGTATCGCGATCGCTCGTGCCTTGGCCCTGCACCCAGAGGTCATTGTTCTCGACGAGGCGGTCTCCGCACTCGACGTGCTGGTCCAAGACCAGATCATCAAGCTCTTGGCGCAGCTGCAGTCCGAGCTCAAGCTGTCTTACCTGTTCATCACCCACGACCTAGCCGTGGTGCGTCAGACTGCCGACGACGTCGTGGTTATGCGCAAAGGCAAGGTCATGGAGGCTGGCACCTCCGAGGCCATCTTCAACAACCCGCAAGAGGAATACACCCGCAACCTCATCAACTCGGTTCCAGGCATGCACTTGGAGATTGGCACGGGCAGCAACTTGGGGCTGACCAAAAGCTAGCTAGCAACGCAGCTGCCGGTGTCTGCCGGGCTCCGCAGCTGCGTGATATCGCCGATGTGGTTTTTTACCTCGTCGGCGGTAAGAGCGTAGCCGGTCTCCGCATCATCCACGGAAGCGCCGAAGACCACGCCCAACACCTGGCCCATGTCATTGACTATCGGGCCACCTGAATTTCCCTGGCGAATGGTGCCGCGCACCGTATAAGCATCACGCTCGACGCGGCCCTTGGAATAGATATCCGGCCCAGCAATGGTGATGCGCTCGCGCACCCGCGCCATGCCGGCGTCGAACGGCCCGGAGTGCGGGAAGCCCATGACCATTACGTCATCGCCGGTATCTGCCGGTTGTTCAGCCCACTCAAGCGGAGCAATTCCCAGGTTCTTGCTGTGCAGCACAGCAATATCGACGTCCGGGTTGTAATAAACCACCTGCGCTTCGCGCAGCCCCAACACGGTATCGAGGTGCACCTTCTCAGTGCCGGCTACCACGTGGGCGTTAGTGATCACGTAATCATCGGCCGCGACGAAGCCGGAACCCATCAAGCGGCGGGAGCAAACCTCTGCGTCGCCAAGCACGTGAATAATTGATGGACGCAGCTGCTCTACCAGCGCAGGATCGTTCACGTCCTGTGGCGGCGCGGCCACCTCGACGGCTGAGTCGGAAGTCTGCCACGGCGAGACCAGCGGCGGCAGGCCGGATTCATTCAGCATCGCCGCGACACCATTCGGCAACGCAGCCAGCTGCGTAGGCGCCACCCCATTAAGCGCCGTCAGAATGCGTGATTCGCGCAAGGCCTTGCCTGGGGTACCGCCCACATTGGAGGCCAAGGGCAGCGAAACCAACCAAATCACAAAGATCGCAGCCACTGCCTGGAAGCCGGCACCGATGAAAGAATCCACGCGCTGCTTTTGCCGGGTCCGCATTCTATCGCGCAAGCGCGCACCGATGCTTGCGCCGATGAGCTGGCCGACGCCCACGAGCAGAATAAGCACGCCGATGGCCAGCAGGAAGCGCAAAGCCGCTTGGTCCGTAAGCTGCATGGCAACGGGGGCCAGCACCGTGCCCAACACAACGCCTGCCACGATGCCCACGAAGGAAAGCACGGCAGAGATAGCTCCTTGGCGCCAGCCCGCCACCAAGGCGAGCAATACGGCGACCATGATCAGGAGGTCTAGGGCGAGGGTCAGGGTCACGGGAGGAAAATCTTTCTTTTTCTATTGTCTAAGAAGAGCCGTAAGTAGCCTGCGAAAGCTAAAACATCTTCTCATTATTCCGGGAGCGGCTTAGTGCGCCGTGCAGATCATGCACGGAATTGTTATCCCATGTGCGCTCCCACCCAGCGTGCTCCAATATTGTTGCCAGAATTCCGGCAGTAAACCCCCACACGAGGTAGTCATTCGTATAAAAGGCCGGGCCATGCCACGGACCGAAGCCCACCAACAAACGATTCTTCGGCTCCGCGAGCTCACGCAATGGATACCAAAACACGTCATCGGTCTCTTCCGGGCTGGCAGCCCAGACCTCGCCCGGGGAGTGCCAGTAGGCCAAGACCGGGCTTACAGGGTTACCCGTTGCACGAATATGCAACTGCTCCCACACTTCCAGGGCAGTCACACTCGCGCGCTCCAGCCCGGTTTCTTCCCAGGCCTCGCGTAGTGCAACGTCGACAAGCGTGGCGTCTTCTGGGTCCCGCCGTCCGCCAGGGAAAGCAATTTGGCCTGAATGAGAGCGCATGGTGGGCGAACGGTGTGTGAGCAGCACTTCCCCATCCTTAAAACTAGAGTCTTTGAACAGGACCAAAACGGCAGACTCACGCCGCACCGGTGGTGTGGTTTGGGTAAAGCGATCCGCATCCCGGTTGCCGATTCGCTCCTGCACCGCCCGCGCATCCACGCCTAAGGCAGGACGCAGCCACCCCGGCGCTCGTTCTGGAAAGACCGTGCGTTCCCGCGTGCTCATCGCAGGGCCTCCTCCACGGCCTTCTCCAGCTCTTCCTCCGACTTAAAAGGCTTGACGTACTGCTTTTTCACCTCGCCCTTATAGGCCACGACGGTGACCGGGATGACGCCGGGAAGACCCAGGGTGCCGGCGAAGGAATTATCGGAGTCTTGGTAGCTTGCGAGATTCACGCCGAGGTCTTCCAAAAAGGCCGCGCCATTTGCTGCATTCTTATCCGCATGCACTCCCACGACGGACCATTCGGGATGCTCATCCGCAATCTGGCGCACATACGGCAGCTCAGCTCGGCAAGGCTCGCACCACCAGGCCCAGACGTTGATGACCTGCACATCCTTTGCCTTCCCCTTGGCCTGCGCGCCCAAGCACTCAAGTTCTACTCCGGCGACCGGCCCTTCCGGACACGCTGGGCGCTTGGCGACGTCCGCGTTCGCGCCAACACCCGCAGTAGCGCTCTGGTCCGCGCCTTGGGCCGCATTCTGGGAACTGTTTGAGGCACTGTTTGCGGAATCCTGGCCTGTGCCCAAAAGGCTGCGTGCTCCGACAAAGGCCACCAAGGCAACAAGCACTGCTGCGATGAGCGAACCGATGACATAAACGTTGGGCCTGTTCATGCGCAATACCTTACTGCCCCTACCGGACATCAGGAGGTGCGGCGCCCGTAGAACACAAATGACGCACTACACAGGCACCGCATTGCGGGGAACGCGCATGGCAAACACGGCGGCCATGGAAGATGATGCGATGCGAAAACATCGTCCATTCTTCCTCATGCAGCAGCTGGGCTATGTCCTTTTCAATCTGCAGCGGCGTCTTGGATTCGCTCAAAGCCATGCGCTGCATGAGCCTTCCGAAGTGGGTATCTACAGTAATCCCCGGCAGCCCAAAGGCGTTGCCACGTACCACCAGCGCAGTCTTGCGGCCCACGCCGGGCAAAGAGGTCAGCTCCTTAATTCCGGTGGGGACCTGCCCATCGAAATCGGCCATGATTTTCTCGCCGATGCCCAGCAAGTGCCCCGCCTTCGCGCGCTGAAAGCCCAGCGGGCGCAAAATAGCCTCCAGGTCGGCCCTTCGGGCCGCGGCATAATGCGCGGCAGAGGGATACTCTTCAAAAAGCTCCGGGGTAACCTGGTTGACCCTGGCATCGGTGCATTGTGCCGAGAGCACCGTGGCTACGAGCAGCTCTAGGGGATTGCGAAAATCTAGTTCGCATTCGGCGTCGGGGTACTCCGTTGCTAGCAGCTCATTGATGCGCGATGCACGGCTAGCGGGCGATGAGTCAGACATCTTTCTTACCTTAGTAGAATGGCGGGCATGGTCTCACTGGTTATCATCGTGCCCGTCGCCCTCGCACTGTTTGCAATCCTCATGGAAAAGCTTGAGGCGAAGGTCCTCGGAAACTAAGAAATTTCTTCGCATACGCCCCTGACCTCCTCTAAGCTGTGACAATTTTTCACGAGGTTAGATAAAGTGACAAATTACACTGTAGGATGAGATGAGTTACATAGGGGCGCGCGCCTGTATCGCTAGAACACATCTAGGTTTTCGTTACACACGCGTCAAATGCTTGGAAGAGTTCTGAGCATTTCAACACCACTACCCCCCATTGACTTCAAGGAGTAAATCGTGGAAGGCGTACAGGACATTCTTTCTCGCGCTGGCATTTTCCAGGGCGTTGATCCCGTCGCGGTACAGAACCTCATTGAGCAGATGGAAACCGTCCGATTCCCGCGCGGAACCACCATTTTTGATGAAGGCGAGCCCGGTGACCGTCTCTACATCATCACCTCGGGCAAGATTAAGCTGGCCCGCCACGCTCCGGATGGCCGCGAGAACCTGCTGACCGTCATGGGCCCTTCCGATATGTTCGGCGAGCTCTCCATCTTCGATCCAGGCCCACGCACCTCCTCCGCAGTCTGCGTCACCGAGGTGCAGGCAGCCACCATGAACTCCGAGATGCTCAAGCAGTGGGTCGCTGATCACCCTGCCATCGCCCAGCAGTTGCTGCGCGTTCTGGCTCGCCGCCTGCGCCGCACCAACGCGAACCTCGCGGACCTCATCTTCACCGACGTTCCGGGCCGCGTTGCTAAGACCCTGCTGCAGCTGGCTAACCGCTTCGGCGTGCAGGAAGGTGGCGCACTGCGCGTCAACCACGACCTCACCCAGGAAGAGATCGCCCAGCTGGTCGGCGCTTCCCGCGAGACCGTCAACAAGGCTCTAGCTACCTTCGCGCACCGCGGTTGGATCCGCCTCGAAGGCAAGTCCGTCCTCATCGTGGATACCGAGCACCTGGCAAAGCGCGCTCGCTAATAGCCTTAAAACTAAAAGTAATCTCCCAGCTTCCCTATTCAGGAGGCCGGGAGATTATTTTTAGTTTTAGCGGTTTTGTTCAGGCAGTTTATTTGCCCCGCCTACTTGCGCGCAGCTAAGTACTTCAAAGTAGTACGAGTGGACTGCTCAGCTGCATGCCGCAGAACTGGGTCAACGTCGTCATACATCTCATCGACCAAAGTCTTGAGATCAATGTCCTCGCCCAAGCGGCCGTGGATTTCCTTGATCTGCTCAAGACGGTGGTAGCGACGGTCAATGTACTTGCGCGCAACCTGGGAAACATCATCCAAATCTGGGCCGTGGCCAGGCAGCAGCGGGATATCCTTGCCGCGCTCTTCCAGCATGTCCAAGGTCTTCAAGTATTCGCCCAAGTCACCGTCGGTCTCAGACAGCAAGACGGTGTGGCGGCCGGCAATGGTGTCGCCGGTCATGATTCCCTCGAGCTGAGAATCCTTGGCAACTCCAGACCACACAAAGAAAGAGGTGGAATCCGCAGTGTGCCCTGGGGTGTGGACCACCTCTAGCTGCGGGGTGATTCCGTCGACGGTGATAATTTCGCCGTCGACAAGCGCCTCTGCTCCATTGCAGTAGTTCGGGTCGAAAGCGCGGATCGGCGCACCGGTGAGCTGGCGAAGACGCTGCGCACCCGATGCGTGATCATCGTGACGGTGGGTAACCAAAATCAGCGCCACCTCGCCAGCGTTAGCGCTGACAACGTTGAGGTGACCTTCATCTTCTGGGCCCGGATCAACAACGATGGCCCTGGAATCTTCGTTAGCGCGAATGATCCACGTGTTGGTTCCCTCAAGTGCCGTGTAGCTTGGGTTGTCACAAAGAACAACGCCCACGGATTGAGTCACGGGACGCAATTGGCTGTATGCAGGATGCTCCATGATTACTAAGCCTATCCGATCACTTAGAAATTTCTACGATAACTTCAACCTCGACGGGCGAGTTTTTCGGCAAAACGGCCACGCCCACAGCCGAGCGAGCGTGAGTGCCAGCCTCTCCGAATAGCTCTCCGATGAAGTCAGAAGCACCGTTGATAACAGCAGCCTGCTCCACAAAGTCAGGTGCCGAAGCCACGAAACCTACAACCTTGACCACGCGCGAGACGTTGTCTAAGCCAACAACAGAATCGATAGCTGCGAGAGCATTCAGCGCTGCCACCCGGGCGTATTCTTGCGCATCTTCAACAGATACCTCTGCGCCGACCTTGCCGGTGGCAGGCAGATTGCCGTCAATTACAGGCAACTGACCGGAGGTCCACACCTGATCTCCTACGCGAACTGCAGGCACGTAGGAAGCAAGCGGCTTTGCCACCTCAGGCAGTGAATATCCAAGATCGGCTAGGCGCGTGAGATAGCTCATTACTGCTCCACCTCACGCTTGAAGTAAGCCACGACATTTTCCGGATTCATGCCGGGAGTGATGGTAACCAGCTCCCAACCATCTTCACCCCAGGAATCGAGGATCTGCTTGGTCGCGTGAGTCAGTACTGGCGCGGTAGCGTATTCCCATTTAGTCATAGGCCATATTCTACCGGCCTAAGGGCAAAAATGGCGCGTTAACCAACCCTGCGATTTGGTTAAATACCGATGAGTTCGCCGCCCTCAGCTAGGTAGTGTGCCCAGCTGGTGATGTGCGGGTTCTTGCGCAGCAGCGCACGGCGCTGGCGCTCAGTCAGGCCACCCCATACGCCAAATTCCACGCGGTTATCGAGGGCATCGGCACGGCATTCATTGAGCACCGGGCAGTGGCGGCAAATTACAGCAGCCTTACGCTGCTCGGCTCCACGGACAAACAATGCGTCTGGGTCACCGTTACGGCACTTTGCTTGAGTTACCCATTCACCGCGCTCGGTCGCACTTGCAGACTTAGACGCTCCCGTTACCTTCAGGCTTACGGTCATGACTGGGTAGCTCCTTCCTCTACTACCTATTCCGCGGCTTTGGGAATAATTTTTATGAAACCCCATGCAAGCAGCGCAGCCGCTTGTAAGATGTTTCAGATTGCGGAATATTATGTAACAACGGTAAGTGTATTCACACGCGTAAGCACTTGTCTAACACGTCACACTTTAGGGGGGAGTTCATTCTTCCCCGCTCACAGTTTCACCACGTAGGGTGTTTCTCGTGACTGTCATCAAATCCCTGGGAAAAATTGCCCTCTCCACGGTTCTAGTGGGGGCGCTCATCGCCGTAGTAATTGCCCCCTTTGCGGGTCTTTCTGGTGTGGCAATTGCCCGTACCAACGACACCATGCAGTCCGATCTGCAAGATCTCACTGCTGGCGACGCCCCGGGCGTATCCACGATTTTGGACGCCAAAGGCAACAGCCTGGCCTATATATATGAGCAGCGTCGCCACCCTGTTAGCGCCGAGAAGATTTCCAAGCCGATGAAGCAGGCAATCGTCGCAATCGAGGACCGCCGGTTCTACGAGCACGAGGGCGTTGACTTCCAAGGCAATTTCCGTGCCCTTTGGAGCAACTTGGCTTCCGGCGGCGTCTCCCAGGGCGCTTCAACTTTGAACCAGCAATATGTAAAGAACTACCTGCTGCTGGTCAATGCCAAAACGGAGGAAGAACGCGCCGCCGCCATCGAGCAATCGGTACCGCGCAAGCTGCGTGAGATGCGCATGGCAACGGACCTCGATAAGAAGCTGGACAAGGAAGAAATCCTCAGCAATTACCTGAACCTCGTCCCCTTCGGCAATCACGCCTACGGCGTCGAGGCCGCTGCGCGCACCTATTTTGGCACCCATGCTTCTGAACTCACTGTGCCACAGGCAGCGATGCTGGCCGGCATGGTCCAATCCTCTGAGTACCTCAACCCCTTTACCAATAAGGACGAGGTGCTCTCGCGCCGCAACCTCGTGCTGCAGTCCATGGCAGATAGCGGTTCCATCACCCAGGCAGAGGCCGATAAGTACGCCCAGCAAGATCTCGGCGTACTCGATAAGCCTTCCCTGCTTCCTAACGGTTGCATCAGCGCCAAGGATCGTGGCTTCTTCTGCGATTACGTCATCGAATACCTAGAAGAAAAGGGCATCTCCCGCGAGCAGCTCGCCCGCGGCGGCTACACCATCCGCACCACGCTGAACCCGGACGTACAAGACCAAGCACTCAATGCGGTGCGCTCTCAGACAGACCCCAATACACCCGGTGTCGCCGAGGTAATGAACGTGGTCGAGCCCAGCAAGTCCAACCGCCCAGTGCTCGCCATGGTCTCCTCCCGCACCTATGGTCTGGACCTCGACAAGAACGAAACCATGCTCCCGCAGCCGCCCTCCCTAGTGGGCAACGGCGCCGGCTCGGTCTTCAAGGTCTTTACCGCCGCTGCCGCTCTGGAGTCTGGTTATGGCATCAAAAATCAGCTCGATGTCCCAACTCGCTACGAAGCAGAGGGCTTGGGCTCCGGCGGTGCCGCGGGCTGCCCACCTAACCGCTATTGCGTGGAAAACGCCGGCAACTACGCCGCGACCATGACGATGCAGGATGCCTTGGCGTTCTCGCCGAATACGACCTTCATCAAGCTCATCGAGCAGGTCGGTGTGGAGCACGTAGTAGATATGTCCGTAAAACTGGGCCTGCGTTCCTATGGCGAAAAAGGCAGCTACGACAAGGACACCTCGATCGCCCAACACATCAAGGAATCCAACCTGGGTTCTTACACGCTTGGACCGACTGCCGTAGATCCGCTGGAGCTGGCTAACGTCGGCGCCACCTTGGCCTCGGAGGGCATGTGGTGTGAGCCTAACCCGATCAGCAAGATCACGGACAAGGACGGCAACGAGGTCTACCTCAAGGTTCCGAATTGCGAGCGCGCCGTCAACAAGGACATCGCCAATACGCTGACCAACAACATGACGGCCGATACCGAAAAGGGCACTGCCTCTGCCTCCGCACAGATGATGGGCTTTAACGGCAAGGCTGCGGCAAAGACTGGTACTACAGAGTCCAATCAGTCCTCCGCATTCCTGGGCTTTAACTCCGCTATATCTGCCGCTCCTTATATCTACAACGACGGTACCAACACCTCCTCACTGTGTACCAGCCCGGTGCGCCAGTGTGGTTACGGCGATCTCTTCGGCGGCCTTGAGCCCGCGCGTTCCTTCTACTCAATGGCCTCTAGCATTCCGGCCGCAGCACAGGGCACGGTTCCGAATTACAACAAGGCTTATGACGAGGGCAAGGTCAATTCGCTCTTCGACAGCCTCCGCGGCAAGTCCGAAAGCGAGGCTCGCTCCAAGCTAGAGGCCGAGGGCTATGAGGTAAAGGTCTCGCAAGTACAGGGCAACGGCGTGCCTTATGGCCGCGTGGTCCGCGCGATTACTGGGCCAAGGGGCCTCAAGAAGGGTGCGGAGGTCACTTTGCAGCTTTCCGACGGCACTTCTGCCGCACCTCCGCCTTCCTCCAACGGTAGCGGCCAAGGCGCCGAAGCAGCACGGACCGGCACCGGCGGTGCCAACTCGGCCCCTTCCGGCGATCAGCAACAGCAGCAACCCGCGCCGGAGCCGCTCATCCGCCAGGAAGACATCGACGCCGTCGCTAACGACATCCGCAGCTTCTTCGGCCTCTAGCTTCTAGAGAAGCTAGAGGGCATAAAAAATACCGCTCTATGTATTTAAGGCACTCCGATCGCGGAGATTGAACGCCTTATTTGCATAGAGCGGTACGCGTTTTTAGGGCTTAAGACAGCTTTGCCTTTACAGCTGCGGAAAGGCGCTTGCCATCAGCGCGGCCAGCGGCCTTCGCGGTGGCAACCTTCATCACATTGCCCATCTGCTTGATGGTGGGGGGGTGACCGGGTTCTGCTTCTACCTCAGCGATGGCCTCGCCGACGAGGGTGTCCAGCTCGGCGTCGTCAAGCTGCTCTGGCTGGTAGGCCTCGAAGTAAGGGACGTCGGCAAGCTCGGCGTCGGCCAGCTCCTGGCGGCCATTTTCTGCGTATACCTCAGCGGACTCGCGGCGCTTCTTGATTTCGCGTGCGATGACCTTGAGTACGTCTTCATCGGTTAGTTCATGGCGTGCGCCATTGGTTTCTTCTGCCTGAATTGCAGCGAGCAGGGCGCGGATAGCGCTGGTGCGCTCCTTCTCGCGGGCCTTCATTGCGGTCTTCAGATCTCCACGAATGGTTTCTTTAAGCTGGCTCATGTACTTCAATCTACGCCAGGTAGGCTTGATTAGGTGAAGATTCTCCCGATTATGGGCGGCATTGCCGCCGCTGGCCTTGGCACCCTGGCGTGGGGTTACACCGAACTGACCAAGTTTGAGCTGAAAGAGTACACGCTGCCGCTGCTGCCTGCGGGCACTTTGCGCGGTGAGGAAGAGTTCCGCATCCTCCATGTCTCGGATCTGCACATGATTCCGGGGCAAGAAGCAAAAATTGAGTGGGTTGCGGCGCTGGATAAGCTGAATCCCGATTTGGTGGTCAACACCGGCGACAACCTGTCGGACCAGGGCGGCGTGCCCGATACGCTGCGCGCCCTCGGCCCGCTGCTGAACCGACCAGGCCTGTTCGTCTTCGGCACCAACGACTATTGGGCGCCGCGTCCGGTCAACCCATTCAAGTACCTGTTGGGCCGCAAGCGTGAGCCTTCCTACGTTGACCTGCCATGGAAGGGCATGCGTGCGGCATTCATTGAGCGTGGCTGGCACGACGCCAACCAGGCTCGCGTGGAATTCAAGGTGGGCGACGTCAAGCTCGCCGTTGCTGGCGTGGATGATCCGCACCACGACCTTGATGACTATTCAGAGATCGCCGGCGCCCCCAACCCGGATGCGGACCTGGCATTGGCACTGCTCCACGCCCCTGAGCCGCGCGTACTTGAGCAATTCGCTGCCGACGGCTACCAGCTTTCCCTATCCGGCCACACCCATGGCGGCCAGATCTGTCTGCCGGGCTCCCGCGCACTGGTCACTAACTGCGGAATCGACCGCGCTCGTGTCCAGGGTCTGCATGACTTCGGCCCGATGAAGATGCACGTTTCCAACGGCCTCGGCACCTCGAAGTTTGCCCCTGTGCGCATCTTCTGCCGACCTTCCGCGACGCTGCTGCGCATCACCGAAGCCAACTAGCGCCGCATCCTGGCCACAGGCTAGAGTCCCCGCTCATCTGGCGTTTTGTTGTTCACCCTCAGGCTGCGTTAAAGTATTCGGGTACCGCTTAAGACGGTTTCCGGGATATGGCGCAGCTTGGTAGCGCGCTTCGTTCGGGACGAAGAGGTCGCAGGTTCAAATCCTGTTATCCCGACCAATACAATCGACGGGTTTGCGAATCTAGCTTAAATCGTTTGCGAAACTGCCTCCGATAGATAAACCCACCGCTTCTATGCGGTGGGTTTAGTCGTTTTCGCTGTGATCCAGGCGCTAACCAATAAGAAACACAACATGGTTCGTCCCCTCTAAAACGACTAATAGCCCGGAACCCTATATCGGTTTTCCGAGCTAACTGTGTGATAAGTATTCAGTTGGTCTTAGGCAACATGCTGCGCAGGCGGCGCGTTCGGGTGCGCGCCAGCGAGCACCGGATCGCGCGGCGGTACAGGTTTACCAGAGTCAGGAGGCGGAGTCTTTTCATCCCGATCCACCCGGCCAAGAAAACGCCGAATCATAGATACATTGGCCGCGACCACACCAAGAGCTGTATAGAAGAAGGCCGCAGCAAAACCGCGTACAGGTCTTCTCGTATGGTCACCAATAGCAGCACCACCACGATTGTTCTTTACATAGTCGTTGCGGGTTTCAATCACATTGCGCCACGTGCCATACACCTTCTTCCATTCCGGTGTCTTAAAAGCAGGGCCAGTTTGGCGGTAGCGCATTCCCTCCTTATTCGGGATGGTTACCGAGACCTTATTGGTACAGCACTTTCCTTTTGCCTTGCGCGCGGTAGATAGATTTGGCCCGGAGATGGAGGGTAGTCCTCTGTCTCTCGCGTCCTGGCGCTGACTCTTTTCCACCAAGGGACATGCCAGTGTCTTTCCTTTACCTCGTCCCGGACACATAAACATCTGGCTCTCACCGGAGAGCTTCTTGCCTTTTCTCCGCATGGCAAAGGCGCGGCGCTCGTTGATCCGCTGGTTGTAGGTGGCCTCATCAATACGTCCGGCATAGAAGTCTTCGGTGGCTTCCACCAGAGGTTTCGGCATGGCAGGACAATACCAGTGGCCTTCAACTAGCCCCATGGGTTCATAGGATCCGCGCTTTCCCAGCTGATTGGTTCTGTAGTCTCCCACCAGGGTATAGCCGAGTTTGCGCAGTGGTTCATGGAAGTCTTTGGTCTTAGCCACCGCGAAGTAAGCACGATCGCCCACCACTGTGCCCTTAGGTGTCTCAGGATCATCCGTTAAATGCCGCATGGCTTCCAACCCACGGATCGCAGGGTTGTGGCTGGGCCGGTCGAAGGCCATGCCCATAATCAGGTGTGGCTGTGCATATGGGCCTTGGTCGCGGATGACTCCGGCAACAAGTGTGGCCTCCCAACCCCACACATGCTTGGCGTTTCGCTTTCGCTTTGATTCGCCATGTGTTTCTTGTCGCTCGTCACGGGAGTACCAGCCTGCCTCCGGCTCGGAGGACATGAGATCGTCCGGTCGGTTCGTCCATCGGTTGTTGCCACGGCGCACGCCTGGAATAAGTGTTCCGTCTAGGGTGAGGTCTCCCTGCCAGTTGGCTCGGTATTCTTCGGGCATGTCCTCGGTACTTGCCATAACTAGCTCATTGAACACGTAGGTGGCGCGCTGCCATTTTTCCTCGCGGCGCTCAGGGTCTTGTTCGTCCATCAGCCGGTTGAATTCAGCACGGGTAAGCCTGGCGCGGTGCGGGATGTTGTCGAATGGGTCAACGACATCAAGGAAGCTGTGCAGCGCACGCCACAGGCGGTAGTACCAGTTGCTGTGCTGGGTTGCGTAAAAGTCACCTACCCGTCGTGCCTTATCGCGGCTGGGCAGGTTAAGGAGTTCTAAAGCCTTGTCTGTCGTATCAGGCGAGGCCAGGAGCGTCGTCATGGTGGTCAAATGCATGGGTTGACCAGAACGCGCCAGAATCAGGTAGAGCGCAAGGATGGTGCGGTCGTTAACGGATTTAGGCCTGCCTCCTTTGGCGGGGTCGTAGCCGTCTACTCGCCTCCAGGTGTCAAGATGGTGGCAGATGTCGGTGCGGTCGATGATGGTCAATGCCCAGGAAACGCTGGCTCCATCCAGGCGAAGCAGCGGGGTGGGTGTGGTGTTGAAGTGGGCCACCTAGACTTCGCCTCCTGCTCTCGGTTCGACGACTCGAAGCGGCGGGTAGTCTGGTTCGTCCCTGTTGCCGCTGATCCACTCACGGTATTCGGTCTCGGTGAGCGCGCCAGATTCAACGATCATGTGGTGAAACGTGTCCTGGAAGGGCTGGATGCTTCCGGTGGCATAGACCAGATGGTTAAAGTCCACGCGCTCGGCGGCATGAGTAGCGATCCAGGTATAGCGCAGCCTGGGCAGTGTCGGGGCAAGGCCGGTACTCGATGGGTTCTGGCTGGTCTTGGGGATGAAGTCAGCAATCAGGTGTGGGCCTGTGGCATCGTTGCGGCGGCGCGCCGAGTTGGGTTTTACCAGTGGTTCGTCTCTACGGTCGTCGCCCACGCCATGCAGCACTTGGCGCATGAGGTCGTCGAAAGGTGCAGTCAGCGGAACGGTACGCGGCTTTAGCCCACGACCACCGCGTGCATGAACCGCCAGCACTGTGCCAAAGTCGGTGAAGTCGCCATAACGGCAGTGATAGATTTCCTCGGTGGACATGCCAGCACCTAAAGCCAGTGACACGATGATGCAGGCCACGCGCCGCGACTCGCGGCGGGGGCGGGAGTGAACCCAGTCGTCGATTCGGATAAGTTCGCTGGCGTTGTAGGCGCGGCGCGGAGCCGTAGCTGCCGGGTAAAAGACCTCCGGTAATTCTTCTGCCCACTCCAGCGCGCCTTCTTGGCCAATGACATGGCTTGCGCAGCGGTTGAGGATGCGGCGGGTGGCATTGAGGCTGGATTTGGATAAATCCGCTGTACGGGCTTGTAAGTAGGTGCGGATCTTTCCGCCATCGCGCAGCAGGTAGATACAGCCGTCCACGGAGATGTCGTCGTACCAGCGGTCGCGCATGTAGCAAAAGTACGTGGCGAGCACGCGCTTGCGGTTGCGCTCAACGGTAGGAGTTGTAGGTGGCAGTAATCCGCGTGTCGTCAGTGTGTCGATCACAGCGTAGACCTCATTGTATTTAGACTTAGGTGGTTCGTCTTTTTCTTCTTGTTCAAAGGAAGTGGTCTCGTGGCTTCCGACCTTCCCGCCGAGGCTCCGGTCAGGCGTTACGCCAACTGGCCTAATGCCCATATCGAGGCCCACGATCCGGTCATGCGGAAATTGCAGGACTTTGCCCGCAACGTCCAGAAACTCACCCTGGACGGGAGCTATCCCAGTGCCAAAGACTTGGCCGAGGCCTGCGGTATCCCCACCTCCACCATCACCCGAATCATCCGCGGCGAGATGATCCCGACGGGACGTGTCATTGCCAATATCGAGGTCACCACAGGCAAGCCCTTGTGGCCGCGCCATCGCAGCAACCGATACGGCAGTCAGTGACCCGAGGGTTGGAAACTGCATGTTTCCGACACTGGTAAGGCGGGTGTGAGTTACATGGGTGTCGTTCATGGCTCACGAGGTGAGCACACCTACACCACGAAATAGGTGGCGGTGCCTTCTTACCTCAGACCATGAGTAAACCCGCAGGTCACAGGGTGGTTCGTCCCTGGTGCGGTCTGAGCGCCATGAGGCGAGTTTTGCGTATCCGCAATCCAACTTTGCATATCCGCAATCGCTAGGGATAGCTCAGGAAGTCTCCGTGAGCCGAGCTACAGCACGTACAGGCCTCCACCTGGGGTGCCATGAGTCGATCCTCCGGCCAAAAGAATCCGGTAGGCATGGCGGCGGTTAGCTCCGGCCTCGACCACGTAGTCCTCAAACTGGTGCAAGGACTTCAGTCCTGCCGCAGCACACAGCACATCAGCGGGAACTCCGGCTGCAATGCGGTCGATAATCCACGTATTGCGCAGCCTGCGGGTATCCGGCACCATATCCGGCGATGTACTAGGTGTTACCCGGCGGAGATACGCCGAGAGCTGGCTGACGTTCTCGTTGTCGCGGCCTGGCCTGAACAGGTAGTCCTCCGGGCCGGTAGCCATAATGACCGGCTGAAGTACCTCGATATGAGACTTGAGCAGTGGCACCTCGCGCGGGCCAGCCCCGCGGTAGCCGTGCGGAAACAGCAGCACCCCGTCGCCGTCAACACGCACGTCTTTGCCGCGCAGCGTGCAGATTTCTCCTGCGCGCAAGCCCGCACCAAGCGTGAGTGCTAGCACCGTAGTGAAGTTGCGGCGGCGGGCAGCTGTGGGTTGCGACTCGGCCCAATCCCACATCCTGTCACAGGCATAAGAGTCGTAGGGTTCAAGGGTTGGCTCGTAGCTAATCGGGTGCTGGTAGTCAGGGTTCCAGTCGTCGTTGATCACCTCCGCCACACGACACAGCAGCGAGCGCTGGGTTCCTGCGGTGGACGGGCTGAGCTTTGCACCATCTCCGGCAAGGAAGTAGTTTCCGATGATGTCGGGGTGGAAGACGGTCTCGACAGTCACCACGCCGTAGCTCACCCAGACCCAGGCGGCGAGCTTGGACACGCAGTTGAGCGTGTTGCGCAGTGCGTCGCGGCTGGTGTTATCCGGGG
>NZ_KV800700.1:6872-9654 GCF_001810285.1 Corynebacterium sp. HMSC071F07 | reverse complement strand
GATGTTAAGTGCGCGCACGCACTCGCGGGTGAAGTCGGCAACGTGGCTCCACGGCTCAGAGCGCACGGCGTGTGGTGTGTAGTTGGCGATGATCGCCTCATAGTCGGCGGTGGTGTAGTTACTGGACATGGGCCTTTCCTTCGTCGGCACGATCGCAGTGGAATGGGGCGGTGTAGTGGATGCTACGTAGCTAGGCCACGCAGTGCACTCCGCTACACATAGTCTTGTTTGCCGATCTGCAATCTGGCAAGCAGGTGGCCTCACACCGCCAACTTCGCAGGAATTTCTTATATGGCCTGCATGTTTGCGGTTCCGCAAACATCTACCAGACGAACCACCACATCATGTTGTGGAGATCAAAAAAGGGACATGCCATATTTAGCACCCCCGCGCGAGCCTCGGACACGGCCTTAATCCTACCCACCAAGTCCTTCAAGGCCCCGCTTTGTGGCCCACAGCTATGTCCACCACAACATGTAGATCCGCTGCCCCCGGTTGTGGCTAACCGATACGTGCGCGACCTGCGCGGAGCCTCAACCACACCCCGCACCGACTAGCGTGACCACCGTCGAACGCGATTGCGTATCCGCAATTTTGTCTTAACTCACGCGGCTTGTTGCCATACCTCACACATCGGCAACCCACCGCGCGGACAGTTTGCGTATCCGCAAATTTCTACCTGTTACCATGCCCGACACTTGACATTTCCACTGCTCACACCCTCAAAGGAAAGGGACGAACCATGTCCACACTCGACATGAGCACACCACTGTACTGCCAGTACTTCACCGCCGAGCTTGAGGTAGACGACCTCGCCCAAGTCACCGAAACCCTGAAACAGGGAAAACAGGTGGCCGACACCATCTTGTCCATGTCCACCGCCGCGCTCTACAACCACGTCATTAGCTTCACAGGCCCGCAGGGGCTTATCACCGAGCGCGAAATCAACGTCCTCACCGCGTTTAACTCCATGTCGGTGGCCACTGCCCCGGTGCGCGTCACGTTTGTCACCCTGGCCGACACTTACGGAAACCGTGCGGGACTCACCCGCATCCAAGGCGGTGAGTCCGCCCGCGGCCTAATCCCGCTTACCCGGTCTGTAAACGAGGCCACGGTTGCAGACATGTCTGCCACCACACCAGGACTCACCATCAATCTGCCCAATAGTGTCCACGACGACCTGATCATTCGCTGCACGACTTTTGACCCGGACGGGTGCGTTCCCGAAGCAAAGGACGAGTTTCCCGGCGTGGACTACTGCCCTAGCCTGTACCACCTTTTGCGGGACGAACCATCTCCAGGCATCGACATCACCCACGACATTATCCGCGCACTACTTCCCTACCGCGGGATCCACATGGAGGTAGAGCCGAGGATTCTCGATGGCGATGTAGACATCGAGCGGCTGTAGCTGCTGGCTACGCTGTAAGCCATGAAGGAACCCAGCTGTGGTGTGTGCTTCGGCTGGGTTTCTTCTTGGGGAGGGTGAAGAGGGGACGTGATGGGACACCGGCCACGTCTTAAGTCGGGCAGCGTCTCCGCCAGACCCGGCAGAACTTGCACACCGCCGACTGTAAGCATATACTTACACCTGACATCGTTCGATTACGATACGGAGGGATGATGGACGCAGCACGGCTCGCTCAAATGCTCAGTGCTCTCGGAAGTGAGCCTCGGTTGCGAATTATCGCCTCCCTAGAGACGGATTCGACCCATGTCAGTGAGCTGGCCCGCCGACTCGGGATGTCTCGGCCACTGCTCTACCAGCACCTCAACCGCTTGGAAGCTGCTGGACTCATCGAGAGTGGCCTGGAACAGCTCGGAGAGAGCCGAGTGAGGAAGCACTACTGGGTCGCTCCGTTTCAGCTTGAAGTAACTCCAGACCACATTAGGCACCTGATTAATCAAGAACAGAAAAGGGAATCTTCGTGACACTTACCGCTACCGTATTTCTTGTCATCCTCGCCGCCGCACTACCACTCGCGATCTTCGTTGCTCTTACCGTCTGGGTGGTACGCACCGTCACCAGCGCACGACGCGAAACGGCGACGGCGATCGATGGTTCCAACCAACTCATCGTGGAGCACCTACGCAACATCACCGAGCGGTTGGATCGGATTGAGGCCCAACTCAGCGAGATCCCCGAGTAATCAGGCTCTTCCTTAAACAAGGGGCGCGGTGGTTTTGGCTCCGCGCTATGGGCTGTCACAGCGTATGCGCTAAGCGCGTCGCGTAGACCTCCAGCAACATAAACTTGCTTGTGACTTTGACGGCGGGGTGTGTCTCCGGTCGTGGCGTTATCCTGTCCCTCTCGCGGATAGGGGCTAGGACTGGGGACGAACCACGTGGTGTGCCCCCACCTCCGACACCGCCCGGCCCACCTGCCGACGGAACCGGGAACGGAAACCGACGGAAACCATAGCTGTGGTTCGGGTCGTTGCAGGTGGGTGGGTAGTTTCGCAAAAGACTCCAATCGACGGTTTTGCGAATCTAGCTTAAATCATTTGCGAAACTGCTCCGCATAGCTAAACCCACCGCTTGATCGCGGTGGGTTTAGTCGTTTTCGCTGTGATCCAGGCGCTAACCAATAAGAAACACAACATGGTTCGTCCCCTCTAAAACGACTAATAGCCCGGAACCTTTTATCGGTTTTCCGAGCTAACTGTGTGGTACGTATTCAGTTGGTCTTAGGCAACATGCTGCGCAGGCGGCGCGTTCGGGTGCGCGGTAGCCAGCGCCGGATCGCGCGGCGGCTGTGGCTCATGGCGTTCAGGTGGCGGGG
>NZ_KV800700.1:0-6772 GCF_001810285.1 Corynebacterium sp. HMSC071F07 | reverse complement strand
TCTCGTTCCACCCGGCCAAGAAAGCGCCGAATCATAGATACATTGGCCGCAACCACGCCCAAAGCCGTATAGAAGAAGGCCGCAGCAAAACCACGAACGGGCCTGCGGGTGTGATCGCCAATAGCAGCACCACCGCGATTGTTCTTCACAGGGTTGTCTTGCCGTTGGTGCTTACTTTGTCGGTGCATAGTCGGTAGTCGTGCTCTGGTTTGATGTCCGCTTATCTACATTCGCCCCCATTAAGGGTGAATCTTCAGATCAAAACTAGAAATAGTTTATATACAGCACTATCTGTATTAGGTAAGCCTTGCCTTTCCAGCTGTTCATGAATCGAGGTTTACTATGACCCAACAGTCCTCTACGCCCGCACGGAGTACAAGCTCATCCAGTGGGGCGACGGCACGTTTAAACACCAGAGATCTCATCAACGCTGGTATCTTTGCTGCACTTTACTTTGTAATCACCTTTGTAAGCGGAATGATTGGATTCGCAGGACCACAATTCATGTTTATTGGATGGTTCATCGCGGCAATCGCAAACGGAATCGTGCTAGCGCTTTATGCCGCCCGCACGCCCAAAATGGGTGCTTTCACCCTCGTCGGTGGTATTAACGGACTAGCATTCATGCTCACCGGACACTACTTCTGGACCCTGCTGGGAAGCATAATTCTAGGGTTTATCGCGGATTTGATTATTACAAAAAGCCACCTCAGTATTGCCAGATCCTTCCCTATTGCCTACAGCGTCTTCTGTGTCTGGATTTCTATGCCTTTTATCCCGCTAATTCTGGATACGGACTCCTACTACGTCGATATCGCAGACCAAATGGGTCAAGAATATGCCGATGCCATGTCGGATATCTTCCAGCCATGGACCATTGGAGTACTGGCCATTTGTGCGCTCATCGTCGGCTTTATCGGAGGAAAGGTCGGAGTTCGCGTCAGCCGCAAACACTTTGAAAGCGCTGGTCTCCTGTGAGCCTGCAAAAACAGGGCGTGCTTCGTCGATCTTCGATCGATCCACGGACCGTGCTACTTTCTGTTCTAGTAATCAATGCGGTAGCTCTCAGCCACGGCCACCTACCGACACTGCTGATTTCTATCGCTTTCAGCTCCATCGCACTAGCTACAGTAAAGCCACACTATGGTCTTATTTGCCTGTTCGCTTTTGCATTATCCTATCTAGGGTACTGGGGCCTATTACAGCTTCCTGGCTCCACATTTTTCGCTTTTTCAGCGGCAATTTTTTCGTGGCTAAGCCGTTTTGTCATCAGCATGTCCATCGGCGCATTCGGCTTGCTCACTCTCACACCATCCACGTTGACCTCAGCACTGCGGGACCTGCGTTTACCAGGCTGGGCCACCATTCCACCGGCGGTATTCCTGCGCGTTTTGCCGATCATCGTGGCAGAAGCCAAAGCCATCCGCGATGCCATGGTCCTTCGGGGTCTCCAGCCTGGAGTAAAAAGCTGGATCACACAGCCCACACAATCGTCCGCGATGTTGATCATCCCCTTATTAGGTGCCGTCGTCCGCGCTGGTGATGAGCTCGCTGCCTCTGCTCTTGTCCGGGGATTGGGAGGACCCGCACGCCCAACCACCACCGCCGATCTTTCCTTCAAGCTTGTCGATGCAACTGCACTAGCTGGGTTGGGCCTCGTTGTTGCCTCTGTCTGGCTTCCCACGGAGGTCCACTTATGAACGAACGCAGTATCGCAACCAGTGTAGACGCCCACAACGTTTCTTTTACATATCCATTGGGAGCTCGGCCAGGCATTCAAGGTGTATCTGATGTGTCTTTTTCTGTCTCTCCAGGACAGTGTCTACTGATTACCGGTGATTCCGGATCGGGAAAGTCCACGGTACTCAATTTGATCAACGGACTCATCCCCCATTTCAATCCAGGAGAGCTACTAGGCACCATCACTATTATAAAGGATGACCAGGCTTTTACCCCTGCGGAAGAACCGCTGTCCCGAGCCATCGAGTTCAGCGCCTCAGTATTCCAGAATCCAAGGACACAATTTTTCACTGAAAGCGTCAATGCAGAATTGGCCTTCGGGCTAGAAAACCTTGGTGTAGATCCCAAAGAAATTGAGTCGAGGATTCAATCAGCGGTCGAGCTACTAGGCATTAACGATCTTCGGGGCCGGCGATTCAAAGAATTATCCGGTGGGCAGTTACAAACCGTGGCATGCGCATGCGCGCTTGTGTCCCCGGGCAGTCTCGTGCTTCTCGATGAACCCACGTCCAATCTCTCCATGGAAAGCATCGATATTCTTGCACGCGTGCTACACCGCTTGAAGGAATTAGGCACAACGATCATTATCGCTGATCACCGTCTCTTTTTCTTAAAAGATATCGCTGACCAAGTTATTTACTTGACTCAGGGAAAAATAACGCGGAGTTTCCGCGCTCAGGAGTTTTATGCCTTAGACGAACCCGAACGCAAACAATTGGGGCTACGCAGCTTACACCATGTTCCCCTGCCCGCGAGCGTGCCGGTACCACCCACGCTCGAAAACGCCGATCCCCAGCGGAGCGGACTCGAGCTAAGCAACATCTGTTTTTCTTATGGCGCGCATGAGGTATTAAACATTGACCACGCATTTTTCCCCAGCGGCGAAGTCACCGCCTTAATCGGGCCCAACGGCGCTGGAAAAACCACCCTCGCCAGGATCATTTGTGGTCTTGCTTCTCCCAAACGCGGCGGTAGTCTCCGTTTGAACAGCAAACGAGTAGGAGCGGCTGCCCGCAGACGTGCCGCGTACATGGTGATGCAAGATGTTGGCCGCCAATTATTCGCAGCCACCACCGAAGAAGAAGTCACGCTCGGACTGGCAAAGAAGAAGCGGGACCACATCGATGTCAATGAGATTCTCCATCGCCTCGATCTGGCAGGAATGGCCCAACGGCATCCGCAGTCTCTGTCCGGTGGGCAACGGCAACGCTTAGCCATAGCTTCAGCCCAAGCCGAGCAAGCAGCGATCTACATCTTCGATGAACCTACCTCTGGCGTGGGCTGGCGCCAACTGCAATCCATCTCTGCGCTACTTCGATCTCTTGCAGCAAGCGGAGCAGTGGTCATCGTCATCACCCATGACCACGAATTCATCCAAGAATCAGTCACCAGAATCATCGATATGACTGACATCAACAAGAATTGAGAAAGAAATGTCTGAACTAAAACAAAGTTCCACAGAATCAAGCGGAACCCACGCACCAGAATCACACGGTGCGTCACCGGAAGAAGAGGCTCACGCAAAACTAAAAGCCGGCCAGGTCGCTCTAAAAAAACTACTGGCCCCAGTGCAAACAACCATCTACTTCGCACAGTTTCTCGCGCTTATATCCTCGGTACTCGCCGTAGCACCCTACGTCGCGTTGGTGGCACTGGGAAATGCTCTAATCGACGGCAAAACTGATGACGTCGCGTCCATTGTGAAATGGCTACTTGCTGCATTTTTGGGCCAGCTATTCTTCTATTTCCTTGCCCTTGCAATCACCCACTTCGCTGATGCAAAGCTGGTGGGGATTAACCGGCGCCGAATTATTACCGCTATTGCGAAAGCACCACTCTCGTGGTTTAGCCAGACTAATTCCGGCAAAGTCCGCAAAGCCGTCGAGGACGATACGTTAACTCTGCACACCCTGACAGCCCATGCTCCTGTAGAGAAGGTCGCCGCGATCTTTACGCCCCTCGCGCTTCTGGTTTATGCCTTTATCTTGGATTGGCGCCTTGGTCTACTTTCTATTGCCACTGTGCCCATTTTCCTAGCAATCCAAGCATATTCAATGAAAGATATGGGCACAAAAACTGCGGAAATGGATAATTATCTGGGTGAGGTCTCTGCGACTGCGGTGGAGTTCTCCGAAGGTATTTCCGTCGTCAAGGCTTTCGGCACCGTTGGCAAAGCCCACGCTCGATATCGCGAAGCTGCCCAAAAATTCGCGGAATTCTATTACGAGTGGGTACGTCCGCTTCTGCGTGTTTCCGCAATCTCAGAGTCTGTGGTGGCGGTTCCTGTCCTCATCCTTATCAATCTAGGAGTCGGTTCCCTGCTGATAGCTGGTGGCTATGTCACGGTCGCTGAAGTCATCGCAACAACGTTAATTGCGCTGGTGCTCCCAGGCACGATTCAAACCGTCGGCCAAATGATGTGGTCTTACCAGCTCGCTGGCAATGCGGCGTTGCGCCTTGATGAAGTCATGACAATTTCCCATGTGAAAGAAGGCCAAAAGAGACTCGATGCCAGTAGTCAAGACATGGAGGTGGAGTTCCATAAGGTCAGCTTTAGCTACGCCCCAGACACACCAGTCCTCCAAGACTTTTCTGCGCAACTAAATGCAGGCACTGTCACGGCATTGATTGGCCCCTCCGGGTCTGGCAAATCCACAGCAGCAACGATGCTGGCGCGTTTCCAGGATCCAGATTCGGGCACAATCACTATCAACAACGTGGATATCCGTGATCTCACTTTCGACAGTTTGTACCGCACTGTGGCTTTCGTCTTACAAGATCCTCACTTACTGCGTATGAGTATTCGGGAAAACATTCGCCTTGCACGCCCAGAAGCCCGCGATGAAGAGATCTGGCAAGCCGCAGAGGCTGCGCACATAGCTGCTGATATTCGCGCTTTACCGGCTGGGCTCGACACCGTTGTTGGTGAGGACACCTCTTTATCCGGTGGACAACAGCAACGCATTTCTATTGCCCGGGCAATCATTACCAATGCCCCAATCTTGATCCTGGATGAAGCTACTGCGGCAACTGATCCTGACTGCGAAGCAGAAATTCAAGCAGCTCTAGCCACACTCGTCAGAGGCAAGACCGTCTTAGTCATCGCCCACAAGCCGGAGTCCATCCAAGGAGCAGACCAAATAATCTGCCTCAAGCCTATGAAGGATAATTCTCATGTCTAATGCCACTACGCCTGTTAGTTCGCGTCTTCGTGATCCGCTACTCACTCGCAGTGTCAAAAAGCTGCAAAGTCCTGTAGGCCATAAGCTCAATAAAAGGTATGCTTGTCTATCGCTTATCGTTGGCGTGCTTGATGGCCTCGCCGTTCTCACGCTCGTGCCACTTACAAAGGCACTCGATGGGGATACGACGATCGCACCATGGATGTGGACGCTTTTGGCAATTGCGCTCGTAGCTTTTGCGCTACGATTTTTCGCAACCATGGCCTCTTACCACACGGCCTTGGATTTCATCCGAGCCGCGCACACGACTGTGGGCGATAAATTAGCAACGCTACCGCTCGGCTGGTTCGTACCGGCTAATACCGGCGGCCTATCTCGCCTCGTTTCAGATCGCTTTATGGTGGCGGCCGAGACCATTGCGCATATTCAAGGAACGATATACCGCGATAGCGCGGCACTTGTCACCTTGTTAGTAGGAGCGTGTTTCTGGAACCCGAAGCTGGGCTTGGTCCTTCTTATCATCGCACCATTGGCGCTCGTGGTGATGCAGTTGGCTGCATGGATTCGTGAGAAAGCATCGAACCGCGCACTGGGGCCGAGTAAAGAGCTCTCCCAGCGCATCGTAGAATTTGCTAACCGTCAACCAGCCCTGCGCGCGGCAGGACAATCACAAGTTTTTGCGCCACTAGAGCAAGCGCTAGAAATCGACCATAAAGCACGAATACGCGAGCTATGGGTATCCACATTAGCTTTGCTACTCAACGGCATAATAGTGCAGATCTTCATTGTGGCTCTCATTATGGTCTCCGCGGATCTTGCCGTTGAAGGCGCCCTATCGCCACTAGAAACAATTGCGATCATCGGAATCAGCTTGAGGTTTACCCGCACGCTTGAACAGCTGGGTTCTTCTTTCGTCGGTTTAGATGCCGGCCGTATCGCGCTCACAGAAACTGAGCTCATCACCGATGCCCCTTCCCTGCCAGAACCCACTACTCCGCGCCTAGGCGATGGTTCGGGAAATGTCGAGCTGCTTAATGTCACGTTTGGATACGGCGATAAACCAGTATTGGTAGATGTCACTTTCCATGCTCGACCAGGCACCGTTACCGCCATTGTCGGTCCTTCTGGCTCCGGAAAGACCACAATTGCGCGCCTTATTTCGCGATTCTGGGATGTAGATTCCGGGGCGGTGATGGTTGACGGCGTAGATATCCGCGAGCTTGGAACCGAACAGTTAATGTCCAGACTGTCCATGGTCTTTCAGGACGTTTACCTCTTCGACGACTCGTTAATCGCTAATATCCGCGTTGGTCGTCCCGACGCCTCCGATGAGGAAGTCTTCCGCGCAGCTGATCTTTCAGGCGTGACTTCTATTGCCAACCGCCTAGGGTGGCATACTCCTGTTGGTGAAGGCGGGCGGCTTCTATCCGGTGGTGAACGCCAGCGCGTATCTGTAGCTCGCGCGCTTCTCAAACAAGCGCCGATTGTACTCTTTGATGAGGCTACCTCCGCGCTCGATGCAGAAAATGAGGCAAACATTCTTGCTGCGATGGACGAGCTACGGGAGCAATCTACTTTTATTGTCATCGCCCATAAGCTGGATACAATCAAATCTGCTGATCAAATCGTAGTCTTGGATGAACACGGGCAAGTCAGCCAGCTAGGCACGCATTCTGAGCTTTCCGATGTCCCCGGTATCTACCGTCACTTCTGGCAGCAACGCAAAGCAGCAAGCGGGTGGAAAATCAGTTCGGGACGCGATTAACGCGGGCACCGAGATCGGCATTGTTTGCGGGGGACACCCTTCTCTCCCCCTCTCTCCCATTACGTTGTTAGCAGTTCCACCCCAG
>NZ_KV800699.1:0-631 GCF_001810285.1 Corynebacterium sp. HMSC071F07 | reverse complement strand
CTGGTAGTCCATGCCGTAAACGGTGGGCGCTAGGTGTAGGGGGCTTCCACGTCTTCTGTGCCGTAGCTAACGCATTAAGCGCCCCGCCTGGGGAGTACGGCCGCAAGGCTAAAACTCAAAGGAATTGACGGGGGCCCGCACAAGCGGCGGAGCATGTGGATTAATTCGATGCAACGCGAAGAACCTTACCTGGGCTTGACATATAGCGGATCGCTGCAGAGATGTAGTTTCCCTTTGTGGTCGTTATACAGGTGGTGCATGGTTGTCGTCAGCTCGTGTCGTGAGATGTTGGGTTAAGTCCCGCAACGAGCGCAACCCTTGTCTTATGTTGCCAGCATTTGGTTGGGGACTCATGAGAGACTGCCGGGGTCAACTCGGAGGAAGGTGGGGATGACGTCAAATCATCATGCCCCTTATGTCCAGGGCTTCACACATGCTACAATGGTCGGTACAACGCGCAGCGACACTGTGAGGTGGAGCGAATCGCTGAAAGCCGGCCTTAGTTCGGATTGGGGTCTGCAACTCGACCCCATGAAGTCGGAGTCGCTAGTAATCGCAGATCAGCAACGCTGCGGTGAATACGTTCCCGGGCCTTGTACACACCGCCCGTCACGTCATGAAAGTTGGTAAC
>NZ_KV800698.1:0-328 GCF_001810285.1 Corynebacterium sp. HMSC071F07 | reverse complement strand
GCCTTTGGCTCTTCCTTGGCTTCTTCCTTTTCGGAGGAAGCTGCAGGGGCAGCGTTGCCGTCGCCGATGCGGGCGATGATGGCTCCGACGTCGACGGTGTCGTCTTCGTCGGCGAGGATCTCGGTCAGGGTGCCGGCGACTGGGGATGGGATTTCGGTGTCGACCTTGTCGGTGGAGACCTCGAGGAGTGGTTCGTCGACCTCGACCGTGTCACCTACGGACTTCAGCCACTGGGTAATGGTGCCCTCGGTGACGGACTCGCCGAGCTCTGGCATAGCTACGTCGGTTGCGGAGCCGGAAGCAGCCGGTGCAGAAGCCTCTTCCTTCT
>NZ_KV800697.1:100051-101951 GCF_001810285.1 Corynebacterium sp. HMSC071F07 | reverse complement strand
GGGCCACGAGAAGGGCCAGGACAACAACGGCAACGGCACGCCTGCTGGTGAGCAACCGGGAGAGCCGAACGAGCCTACTCCGAATGAGAACCAGCGTTGCTTGGCTACTGGTCTGGGTGTTGGTATCCCGCTGCTGTTCCTGATTCCGGTTGGTTTGGCTTCCCAGCTGAACATTCCGGGTCTGAAGGACTTTGTTGCTCCGATTGATAGCCAGATTCAGGCTTTGAATACTCAGCTGCAGAAGCAGGCTGGTGTGTTCAATGGCCCGCTGGCTGGCCAGGTTGCTGGTATTGATGCGCAGCTGAAGCGCTTCGGTATCAATGGCAGCACCCTTGCTTTGGTTGCTGCTGGTGCGCTGGCTATCGGCCTTATCGCTGATGCTTGTGCTCCGGGTGCAGGTTCTTCCAACGGTTCCTCCAAGTAAGAGAGACGCTGACGCACGCCGAGGGCCAGTCGGCCCTTAGGGGCCGGCTGACACATAGAAGGTCAGTCTAAAGACCAAGCCCCCTTTTCCACCGTTTCCCTGCGGTGGGGAAGGGGGCTTTGGTGATCCTGGGGCGAAGGGCGTGTTGTGTGCTGGTGCTCGGGTGAGGGAACGGTGAGATTGGGTAGGTGGGGGTTTGGGGGACGTCGCCAAGCAATGCAGCGCTAGAAGTGTGCGATAATTCGAGAATGACTACCGTAGGCGACATCGCAGGCCACATCGGAACCCCTCTGACAGGAAACGCCACCAAGGTGCTTCTTTTGGGGGCGGGCGAGTTGGGCAAGCAGTTGGTAATTGCCTTTCAAAACTTAGGGCTGGAGGTCCACGCCGTGGACCGCTACGCAGGAGCGCCGGCGCAGCAGCTCGCGCACTTTAGCTACATCGCAGATATCAGGGACCCGCACAAGGTGTGGGAGCTTACAGAGCGAATCAAGCCGGACTACGTGGTCCCGGAGGTCGAGACCGTCGCGGTGGAGGCGCTGAAGCGTATCGAGGAATTCGGCACCACCGTCGTGCCGACGGCGCGGGCCTGTGAGCTCACACAGTGCCGTGAGAGCGTGCGTGAGGTGGCTGAGAGCATCGGCCTGCCGGTTACGGCCTATCGCTTTGCTGAGTCCGCTGAGCAGCTGCAGGAGGCGGTGGGGGAGCTGGGACTGCCGTGCATCGTGAAGCCGGATATTACGACCTCCGGCAAGGGGCACGTCCTTCTTAAGGAAGAAGAAGATGTGGAGGAGGCCTGGGCCATGGTGCGCCACGTGTCCTCCGATAATAAGCGCGTGGTGGTGGAGCGCTTCGTTGACTTTGATTATGAGGTCACGCTCCTTGCTGTACGCTCCATTGACCCGGCTACGGGCAAGATGGCCACGTGGTTCAGTGAGCCCATTGGCCACCGCCACGAGAACGGTGACTTGGTGGAGTCCTGGCAGCCCATGGCGATGAGTGAGGATGCGCTGGCGAATGCGCGCTCCGTCGCGGCGCGTATCTCCAACGAGTTGGGTGGGCGCGGCGTCTACGGCGTTGAGCTCTTCGTGGCGGGCGATGAGGTGTACTTCTCCTCCGTCTCACCGCGTCCTTTGGATACCGCCATGCTGACCGGCTACACGCAGCGCTTCTCTGAGTTTGAGCTTCATGTCCGCGCGATTTTGGGCTTCCCCATTGACGTGACGATGGTCAGCCCTGGTGCTGCGGTCATCCTGCACGCGGACGCTGAGCTTGACGACGTCTCCTTCACCGGCCTCGACACCGCCCTATCCTATGAAGAGACCGACGTGCGCCTGTTTGGCAAGCCCTGGGCCTACGCCGGACGCCGCATGGGCATGGTGGCTACGACCGCCGAGGACGTTGAGACCGCCCGCGACAGGGCAGCGCTCGCGGCCGGGAAGATTACTGTTGGGCCGAATACTGATAAAACCGTCC
>NZ_KV800697.1:91558-99951 GCF_001810285.1 Corynebacterium sp. HMSC071F07 | reverse complement strand
CCCGCTCCGCCGATGACTAGGCCTAGTTAAGCGGAGGACTCCTCTAGCCGCGCGATATGCAGCGTCAGGTAGGAGACTTCATCGGGGGTTAAAGTGCTGTCGAGGCGCAGCTCAATCAGGTTGGCTACCATCTGGGCGGTCTCGACGGCATCGGGGTAGCGCGCGGAGATGGCGGTGGCCACCTGGCGGTCGTCGGAGTCGAGCTGCTGGTGCTCCGCCATGCGCACGAAGAGATAGCGCAGGTGGGTAATGAAGCGGGCGACGGAGATATCTTCGCTGTTGAGCTCCGTATCGTTGTGAGATCCGATAACGGCCAGAATCTGTTGGATGAGGCCCGTCATGCGGTAGGTGCCGGAGAGATCCCCCACCGCGAACCCGGCGTTGACCAGGTGGAGGGTGATGGCCACGGCCTCATCAGGAGCCAGAGGTTTGTGCAGGCCGCTGTTGATGGCGGCGAGTAGCTGTTGCGCGAGGGAAAAATCGTCGGCGTAGAGGTGGCGGACCTCCGCTTCCAGTGGATAGGACACGGTGTTGCCGCGGCTGACTGCGCCGTGGATGTGATCCGCAATTGCCACGACCAGTGTGAGCTTGCTACGCAGTGTCTCCGACATGTCGACGGAGTGCATGGCGTCGATGACTAGCTGGACGTATTCGCCGGGAATACCGGCAATCATGGCGGCCAGGTGGTCCGGATCGCGGCCGGAATCAGGGACGAAGACCTTCACCACCTTGGCCGGGTCAATCTCAGCACCAGGTTTGGCTTGGAAGCCGATGCCGCGGCCGGTGACAATGACGTCTTCCGCACCGCGCCGCGCGAGCACGACGTTGTTATTGAACACGCGCAACAGTTGCACAGGGCACCTTTCTGGTTGGGGTTAACCGGTTAGGGCGAAAACGACTAAAGCCGGCCACGATGGTGGTTCCATCGAGCCAGCTTAGTCAGGGTTCGTTAGAGGCGTGCTAAAGGTTTCCTAGTGGGTCCTTTAGCGGGTCGTGGTGATGACCGTATCGCCAGCGGCGGCGTGGTTCAGACCAGCCGGGGTGACGGCGGACAGCGCCTTGGTGTTGGTGACGGCCAAGACGATGGTGGTGTCGTAGCCGGCTTCGGTGACCTTGGCAAAGTCAACGGTGGCAAGCAGCTCGCCCTGCTTGACCGTGTCGCCCTTCTTGACGGCTGGGGCGAAACCTTCGCCCTTCATCTTCACGGTGTTGATGCCGATGTGGACGAGGACCTCCACGCCGTCCTCGGTCTTGATGCCGTAGGCGTGGCCGGACTTCATGGCACTCATGACGGTGCCGCTGACGGGGGCGTAGACCTCGTTGCTCTCGGGGACGATGCCCACGCCATCACCCAGTGTGCCGGCGGAGAAGACCGGGTCATCGATCTCAGCCATGGGGACAACCTTGCCGGTCGACGGCGAAGCGATGTCGGTGGTGGTACCAGCGGCAGGCTCAGCCGCCTTGGCGGGGGCGTCTTCCTTGGTGGCCGTTGCGGTGGCAGCACCGGCGCCAGCGCCGGCAGCGGTGGTTGCGGGGGCATCGGCAAGCGCGGCGTTGTCGGCGGTGTTGGCGTTGTCGAGCTCGGCCTTTTCGGCTGCCTCGCGGGCGGCCTTAGCCTCAGCGCGCTCCTCCGGGGAGCGGTAGTCAGTGATGAAGACCGCCAGGAAGGCCACGACGAATGCCACAGCAATGGCGATGGCGTACTTGGCCATCGGGCTAAACACGGAGATGGTCAGCAGGGAGGTGAAGACGAAGGCATCCGTGGTGATGCCGTTGGAGCCCAGGGTCAAAAGTGCCACGGTCAGGCCACCGGCAAAGCAGCCCACCAGCATGCGCGGGTAGATGCGCTTGTAACGCAGGTGAATGCCGTAGAGAGAAGGCTCGGAGACGCCGCCCAGCAGGCCCGCAACCAATGCGGAGCCGGCGGTCTGACGCATCACGGTGTCTTTGTCGCGGATGGACAGTGCCAGCACGGCGGCGGTGGCGCCGAAGCAGGCGAAGTTCCAAGCACCCATTGGGCCCTGGATGAAGTCATAGCCCAAGGTCTGGATGTTTACCAGCATCAAGGCGTTCAGTGGCCAGTGCAGACCCAGCGGAACCAGGAACGGGTAGATCATCGGGATAGCCAGGGCGAAGACGAATGGAACGTTGTCATTCATCCAGGACAGGCCGGCGCCGATGCCGTTACCGGCCCATACGCCGAACGGGCCGATGAGAAATGCCGTGAGAGGGATGACGATGAGCATGGTGAAGAACGGGACGAACACCATGTGCAGAGCAGAAGGAATGATCTTCTGGAAGAAGCGGTAGACCAGCGCTGCCACAAAAGCCATCATCAACGGCACGAAGACATTGCCGCCGTACCCCGGAAGCTGCATGGTCATGCCGAAGATAGGAATGGAGCACTGCTCGCTGCCCAACGTATCGTTGACCACGCACTGGACGGCAGGGTTCTCAGAAAGGCCCAAGAACTCCGGAGTCAGCAGGGCGGCCATGATGGCGCCCGGGACCCACGGGTCGATGCGCAGCTTCTTGCCGGCGTTGTAGGCCACCATCAGTGGCAGGAAGTAGAAGACGGAGCGCCACATGGCGTCGACGAAGAACCACGAGGCGGGCTTGTCCTCGGCGCGGAAGTCGACGATTCCGAATGCGTCGAGGATCGACGCGAAGGCGATAATCAGCGAGGCGCCGAGCAACACACCCAGAATTGGTCGGAAAGAATCGGACAAGTACTCGAAGAACTCGTCCATAAAAGGAACCTTGCCCTTCGCCTTCGAGCGGGCCGCGGCTTTGATGTCCGCATTCGAAGCGCCGCCGTCTTTCATCTCCGACAAAGCGTTGATCTCGTCGTAGACGGTAGCGACGTCGCCACCGATAACTACCTGGTAATTTGAGTCGCCTTGCGGCACGGCGCCGAGCACCTTGGGGATGGCGTCGAGCGCTTCCTTGTCGGCCTTCGAGGCGTCGTTAAGCTGGAAGCGCAGGCGGGTGGCGCAGTGCGTGAAAGAGGCAATGTTTTGCGCGCCGCCGATGCCATCCAAGATGGCCTCAGCTGTAGAGCGCGTTTGCGTCGACATGAGATTTCCTTTCGAACTTCTTACCGGGCGCAATGCAGTTCGCGGAGGTTCCTGGGGCCTGCCCAGGAGGCCTAAAAACTACAAAAAGACCCAGGAAGCTGGGTCTTTGCATTTCACAGTTCAGTGGAATGCGCGGTGCACACAGCATCCTAGGTCTTGCCCGAAGTAACAATCCTTATAAATTCAACCTACTCCGCGGCTCTCACTCTGGGCAATTTATGTGACTCACCACACCGCTTTTTCGGGTGGCTGGGCGATTGGAGGTTCCTAAATGTGTTTTAGATTGCACTAAGCCTTTTTAAAACGGCTAAATTCGGACATCTCCAGTATGGTGAAGAGGTCACTGTATGTTGTGCCTCGTGACGCGCAACACACAACATCGTCTACTCTTTGGGAAGAGAAAGGCTAGCAGTAAATGTCTTCACAGAACTCCGCACTCGTGAGCGTCATTGGCCGTGGTTTCGACGGCCTCGATATCGCCTCCCTGGCAACCGACCTCGGCGCGACCTTCGCGCAGCTCGATGACCTGGGCACCACCCTGGACCAGATTCTGGTCACCGTTCCAGAAGGCGACGTCGTGTTGCAGGGCACGGGTGTGATGGACTTTGACGCCAAGGCCGCAGCGGCCCTGGGCATCCCGTTTGTTCTGATTTCCAACGCTCCGCAGCGCACCTCCGACCTGGCCCTTGCACATGCCCGTTCCCTGGGTGCTGAGGTAGTAGGCGCGTTTACCGACGTCGCGTCTGTCCCCGGTGCGCTCGCAGCCATCGAGTCCGTCGCGCCGGTAATGAGCGCGGAGGTCTTCCAGAAGCAGTTGCTTGACCAAGCCCGTGCCGCCGGTGCGCACATCGTTCTGCCGGAAGGCGAGGACGACCGCATTATCGAGGCAGCCGGAGCGCTTATGGCGGGCAAGGTGGCGAAGCTGACCATCCTGGGTGATGAGGCGGACGTCGCCAAGCGTGCGGAGCTCCTCGGGGTGGATCTCACCGGCGTGGACGTCATTGACCACCTGAACTCCCCGCTGGCAGAGGAGTTCGCGGCCGACTTCGCGGAGCTGCGCAAGAAGAAGGGCGTTACCCTCGAGCAGGCGCGCGAGACCATGAAGGATGTCTCCTACTTCGCCACCATGATGGTGCACAAGGGCCTGGCAGACGGCATGGTTTCCGGCGCTGCGCACACCACCGCACACACGATTAAGCCTTCCTTCCAGATCATCAAAACCGCGCCGGGCGCATCCGTTGTTTCCTCCATCTTTTTGATGGTGATGCGCGGACGCCTGTGGGCCTTCGGTGACTGCGCGGTCAACCCAAACCCGACCGCCGAGCAGCTGGGTGAAATCGCCGTGGTTTCTGCGAAGACCGCAGCGCAGTTCGGCATCGACCCACGCGTGGCCATGCTGTCTTACTCCACCGGCACCTCTGGCTCCGGCCCGGACGTCGACCGTGCAGTTGCTGCTGTTGAGGCTGCCCGCGGTATCGATTCCTCCGTCAAGGTGGATGGCCCGCTGCAGTTCGACGCCGCTTGTGACCCAGGCGTTGCTGCCAAGAAGGCACCGGAGTCCGAGGTGGCTGGACAGGCAAACGTCTTCATCTTCCCGGACCTGGAGGCGGGCAACATCGGCTACAAGACCGCCCAGCGTACCGGCGGCGCACTGGCAGTCGGCCCGATTCTGCAGGGCCTGAACAAGCCGGTCAACGACCTTTCCCGCGGCGCTACCGTTCCGGACATCATCAACACCGTCGCAATCACGGCTATCCAGGCAGGAGTCAAGTAAATGGCCTACGTACTCGTTCTTAACTCAGGATCTTCCTCAGTCAAGTTCCAGCTGGTTGACCCAGCAGGCAAGGCTACCGACGCCCCGCTGGTCTCCGGCCTTGTGGAGCAGGTCGGCGAGCCGATGGGTGCCGTCACCGTCAAGACTGGTGGCGAGGAATACAAGGAAGAGCTGGAGATTCCTACCCACTCTTTCGGCCTGGAGCGCGCGTTCGACATCATGCACCAGCACAATGTCGGCCCGATGGACGTTGAGGTCATCGCTGTGGGCCACCGCGTTGTGCACGGCGGCCGCCTCTTCTCCGATCCACAGCTGATTACGGACCAGATTGAGTCCATGATTGAGGACCTCATCCCGCTGGCTCCGCTGCACAACCCGGCCAACCTGGACGGCATTCGCGTGGCTCGCAAGATGCTGCCGAACATTCCGCACGTGGCCGTGTTCGATACCGCGTTCTTCAACACCCTGCCGCCGGCTGCTGCGCTTTACGCCATCAACAACGAGGTGGCCTCCAAGTACGACATCCGTCGCTATGGCTTCCACGGCACCTCCCACGAGTTCGTCTCCCAGCAGGTTCCGCGCCTTCTGGATAAGGACCCGAAGCGCGTCAACCAGATCACGCTGCATCTGGGCAACGGTGCTTCGGCAGCAGCAATCCGCCATGGCCGCCCGATTGACACCTCGATGGGCCTTACCCCGCTGGCTGGTCTGGCAATGGGTACCCGTTCTGGTGACATTGACCCGGGCATCATCTTCCACCTCTCCCGCCAGGCGGGCATGTCTATCGATGAGATTGACAACCTGCTCAACAAGCAATCCGGTGTGAAGGGCATTTCTGGCGTCAACGACTTCCGTGTGCTGCGTGAGCGCATCGAAGCCGAGGACCAGGATGCATGGCTGGCATACAACATCTACATCCACCAGCTGCGCCGCTTCATCGGCTCGTACATGATTGCGCTAGGCCGCCTGGATGCGATCACCTTCACCGCGGGTGTGGGCGAAAATGACACTGAGGTGCGTCAGGATTCGCTGTTCAACCTGGGAATGTATGGCATCCACTTTGATAAGGAAGCAAACCTTGTGCGCTCGAAGGAGCCGCGCATGATTTCCACGCCGGACTCGCCGGTCAAGGTCTTCGTGGTGCCGACCAACGAGGAGCTGGCTATCGCACAGAAGTCCGCTGAAATCGCCGATATGGCGCGTGAGGCGGGGCTGTACTAGTCCGCGTTTGGAAGGGGCCAACCTGGTGGTTGGCCCCTTCGTCGCGATGAGTTATCCACAGATTTAGCCTGTTGCGCCAATTCCCTCTTGCGCTAGTACTGGCCTGGCTAGTGGACTATCCCTATGGGACAATTCGGGGGAGTAGTAGAAGGGCAGTCGCGGCCTTGGCATGAAGAGCAGCTGGCGCGGTGTTTACGGGCGGGCCATAGTGCTAGGCGGGCGGTGCTCGTGGGAGTTTCGGCGGCGCGGGTGCATGGGCTGTGGGTCCTCCCGCCGCGGGGCGGCGAGGAGCCGGTGACGCTCGCTCTGCGCTCTGGCGTTATGCCGCCGCGGAGAGACTGGGGCCACGGCCGAAGTTACAAGAAGATGCGTCTGCCAGATTCTATGGTCGAGAAGGCACAGGGCGTTCGCGTGACGTCTGCTTTGCGCTCCGCGTTGGATGTCGCGCGCTTCGAAGGCTGGATTCGCGGCTTCGTGGCACTCGAATCATGGTTCCGGATGCATCCTGAACTCGATGTCGAGGCTGCCAAGGCTATGGCTATGGATTGCCTCGAAACTATGGGGCGGGTCAAAGATATCGCTGAAGCACGTCGAGCTATATCGCTTCTTTCTGGTCAATGCGAGTCGCCCTACGAGGCATTATGTATCGCCTTATTGGCACACGCAAAGATGGGTCATTCCATCCAACAGCAAGTCTGGGTGATTCCCAGTGTTCGAGTTGATGTTCTGATTGATGGTTGGCTGGTATTGGAAATTGATGGAGCCGTGAAGTATGACGGCGAAACCTATGACTCGGATACCCGGCGGGTAATCGTGGAAGAGCGTCGCCGCGAGGTGCGATTGCAGAATGCCGGTTACACGGTATTCCGTGTGACTTCGACTGAGCTGTTTCATCAGCCGCAGAAGTTCCTCGCAGATCTGCGGGCAACTTGGGTGTCTGGCCGTGAGCGGGGACTGCAGCAAGTGGTGCGCCAGGCGTAGGCGCTTCCTCTCACCAGGGTCCTCACCATTTGCAGGTGGTTGGCCTAGATGGTGAGGTCGAGCTGTAACTACTGTGACTGGCGCTGTCTGCTGGGGCTGGTGATCACTCACCTCACCATGTGGTCCTCACCATTTGGGCTGAGGCACGACGCGAATAGTCAAATGGTGAGGTCGCGATGTGGCTAGTGGAGTCAGTGTTCATGGTTGGGGCTAGTGATGGCTATTGAGGTGACGTTCGGGACGGTTGACCTCACCATTTGGAAGGGCAGACATGGCGGAAGGCAGAGCCATCGAGGGGAGCCGCGGAGGCGGCCCAGGCTAAAAGTTGGTCACAGGCCGCACTTGGTTCGCCAGGTCCACCAGCGCGTAGCGGTGCCGCGCGAAGGGCGCCTGCCGGGCCAAGGCGCGCAGAGTATCGGCCAAGCCGTAGCGTAAGCCACGCTGCGTGAAGGCGAACTCGAAGAGGTCGTTCGGAGAGGCCGCTGCATCGAGGTCACAGTCGCGGAGGAAGTTCAGGCCCGCGGAGATGACTGCCGCCTTGACCTGCAAGAATCGCGGCTCATTTTGTGGGATCTCCTCCAGACGGCGGGCAGCGCGGCGGATACGAGACTCGGAAAGATCGTGCAGTACCAGTTGCAAAATGGTGGTCAGCCGGGCCATGCGGTAGTGGCGCGAGGCGTTGGGCACGCGATCTAGCGTCGCCACGGCCAGCTCCACCTGCTGCTCCGAGCGCATCTGGCGGGCCAGGCCGAAAGCGGAAGAGACCGTGGTCGGGTAGGTGGCCCACACGATTCCGTACAGACGCATCGAGTTAAAACGCAGGTGAGCCGGGTCATCGGTGACGTGATCCCAGATTCCTCGATCGTCGGTAAACAGTTCGTTCGGCAGCTCGTCCAGGCTGGTAGTGAGGTTCGCACATGCCCGCGCGATGGCAGGATCGATGAGCGAGACTTCGTTGTAGCCCAGCTGCTGCAAGATGAGCTCGTTAATCGCCGCGATAGCCAGCTTCGGCGCCGGCTCGCCCGGCAGCAGGTTGAGGACGTTCGCGAAGTGCACTTGGGCGGCGCGATAGTCGTCGAGAAGCAGCACGGCGACGCCGGAGTACCACTGGAAGCGCCAATCGTTTCCGAGCTTGTCCTCGATCGAGGCGAGCCATTCGCGGGCCTGGCCGGTATAGCCCAGGTCGATCATGGAACGCACCACGCCGAGCGGGATTTCTGCAGATTCCTCGTACTCCGGAGCCTGCATGGCCTGGCGCAGCGTTTCGAGGGCTTCCTGCGGCTCCGTGTAGGAAGCACCCTGCAGGAGCGCGGCGCCTACGTCCGAGCGGTCCACCAGGG
>NZ_KV800697.1:33389-91458 GCF_001810285.1 Corynebacterium sp. HMSC071F07 | reverse complement strand
GGGCGTCGGCAGCGCCGAGACTACCTCGGGGGCGGTGATACGCACGGTGCGGTCGATGCCGTCAATCAGCTGGTCCGTGCGAAAGACCAGGTGCTTGGTGCCGAAGGTCGTACGCTGTGGGGAAAACAGCGAGTGCTGCGAGGGATGCTGAACGCCATCGCGCAGGGCGATGACCTCGCGGAGGACACCAAAGAGCTGGTTGCGCAGCTGCGATACGCTCTGAAAGCGCTTGGTCGGATCTGGGTCCGTGGCGCGCAGCAGCAGCCGGTAGAAGGAGAGGTAGCGGCGCAGCAGCGGCTCGTCGGCAGGGGGGGGCAGGCCGGGTAAGTAGACGCCGTCTTCCTGCGGCAGATGGAAGGTCAGGCAGGCCAGCGTGCGGCCGATGGTGTAAATATCCGAGGCTACCGAGGGGCCATCCTTGGCAATCTCTGGGGCTTGGAAGCCCTTCGTGCCGTAGATGTGCCCGAAGGCGCCGATGCCGGAGACCGCGCCAAGGTCAATCAGCTTGACCTGGTCCTCGGTGATGATGATGTTCGAAGGTTTTAAGTCGTTGTAGACCGCCCCGCGCGCATGGAGATAGTCCAGCGCCGGCAGCAGCTCCAAGATGTAGGCAATCGCGGTATCGACCGGGAACAGGTGGTCTGCCTGGTCGTTGCGCCGCTGTTTGAGCGAGGGGCCGCCCACGTACTCCATTACGATGAAGCCGCCGTCCACGCGGGGGTCATCGATGAAGTTGAAAATCTTCACGATTCCCGGGTGCGTAATATCCGCCAGGAACTCGCGTTCGACCTCCGCAGTGGCGGTCTCGTCTGATGACTTTTCCGCCTGCATGCCCTTGAGCACCACGATGCGCCCGGAGACGAAGTGGTCATTAGCCAGGTAAATCCAGCCCAGCCCGCCGTGGGCAATAACGCCCAGAATCTCGTACTGACCTGCCACGATATCGCCGGGAGAAAGCTGCGGCGGGGCGACCTTCTCCTTTGCGGGGTCGATGAGCGCCTCCGTAGGGTTGCGCGGCACGATGAAAGGCAAGCGCGCCATGCCGTCGGCCACCTCGCGGTCGGTGCGCTTGGCCGCACGCCGCTGGCGGAAGGTATCGATGGCCGCGCGCCGCGAGCGCTGCGAGGCATCCTCCTGCTTGCGGCGGTCACGCAGCTGCCCCAGCTCCGCAATCAGGGCGCCGATATTATCCGGGTCGTTGAAGTCGCTGTCCGCATCCGCACCGTCCTCGTCCGCGAAGGGGTCGAAGGCCACGGCCGAGGTACCCTCCTCATCCGCAAACGGGTCGAAGGGTACTGCTTGGGTGGCATCATGCGCCGCGCTTGCCGACGCCGCACTGGACGCCGTGTGCATTACCGCCGCCGTCGCCTGATCATCCGCGCGCTCGTTGGGCTCTTCCAGCTTCTCCGGCTCCAAGTGGTCGAGCTCGTCCTCGCTGAAGCTATGGCCTTGAGTAGGGCTCAACGCTTATGCCTCCTCATCGTCTAGGTAGTCAGGGCTGCCCAAAGCCGGCTTGGCCAGGTAGTCACCGAGCCAGCGATCAAAAAGCTTGTCCCAGGTGCCGTCGCTGTGGATGCGCTCCAGGGTGGAATTGACCTGGCGCAGCAGCGGCCGCGAATCATGGGTGGAATCGGGCTTGCGCACGGCCACGCCGTAGTCCTCCGTGGTCAGCGGCTCGCCGACGATCGAGGTATAGGAGTCTTGGCCCACCATGCCGGAGAGGAGAGCGTCGTCAGCCACCACGCCGTCGACCTGGTTGAGCTGCAGCGCCATGAGGCAGTCTCCCCAGGCGCGGGTCTGCAGGATATTCGCGGTGGAGGCCGCACGGCGGATGGTGTCCACGATGGTGGAGCCCTGGACCGCGCACAGCGTCTTGCCGGCGGTGTCATCGATGGAGCGGATGCCGGAGCTAGTCAGCACCAAAAGACGGGCCTTGGTGGTCATATACGGCGCGGAGAACGCAACCTCACGCTGACGCTCGGCGCTAATGGACATCGTGCGAATGACAATATCCACGCTTTCATCGTTGAGCGCTCTCGTGCGCTCTGAGGACTCGACGAAGCGGAAGTCCACCTTGTCTGGGTCGCCGAAGATATCGCGGGCAATCTCGCGTGCGATATCCACCTCAAAACCACGTACCTCGCCCGTGGCGGTGTCGCGGTAGCTCATCAGGTTATTGGAGCGGTCCACGCCGACGATGATGCGCCCGCGCTTATAAATGGCAGGAATTCTTTCCTTCGCGCTCTTGCCGTCCGGTTTGTAGGTGCCCTTCAGCGGCGCGTCCAATACCGGCCGGGGCTCGGCGCTGCCGGCGGGCTCGAAAATGGAGTTATCGGGAAGGGGAGGGCCCGCCTCCGCGTCTAAGGAAGCGCGCGGAATCCTTTCTTCCTCGCTGCCTAAGTCGGGGACACCGCAGGAGGCGGCACACAGGGCGGCCGCAGATAAGACGGCTAGAAGGCGAGTGGAATGAGCCATTAGAGGTACTCCTGGAGTCGCGGACGAATACCCAACCAGACGGCGATGATAGCGCCCATGGTCAGCAAGAATACGGCCGTGGCCACCATGGTCATCGCGTTGAGGCCTTCTTCCAGATAGGAGCGCATGGCCACGCGCGCCTCGCCGATGAGCTCCGCCAGCGCGGAATCCACGTCGTTGAAGGAGCTCGCGGTGGTCGGAGCGCCATCCGGGGTAATCGCCGTGGCTTCGTGGATAGCGTCGTCATAGTGGCCGTCGGCAAGCGCGTTCATGAAGACCTCGTGCGAGGCCTCCCATTCTTTGGTGGCGCTTTGTGCGGCTGGCAGGAGGGCGGGATCGGTGACGGGAATGTCGTTGTCGGCAAGCGCGGCTTCGTAGTCCTCGAGGGCCTGGTTGATGGAATAGACCGTCGAGCCAAAGCGCACCGTCATGTCGGACTCGGAGGAGCGCAGGACCAGCGCCAGGGTCTCCGAGGTGCGGGTCTGCTGGGCCTCAATCCGGGAGGCGGTGAGCGAGTCCCACGGACGGGAGACCGTCTCGAAGCTGTGATAGCCGGAGCTCCAGGTGGCGAAGTTCGCCATCGCGGCCCAGGAAAGCGCCAGGAAGAGCAGCACGCTGGCGGCCAAGAAGCCACGGTTGAAGCGGCGGCGCGTCAGGCGCCACAGCCACCACTGCGCGACAAAGAGGAAGAAAAGCGCCGCCACTAAGCCGGAAAGCGGGACCCACTGGGGGCTGGTCAGGCGCTGCTGTTGCTCCTTGACCTTGGCCGTGGTGAGTGAGAAAAGCTCGGCGGCCGCGGGCAGGATCTTGTCACTCATCAGCGAAGAGGCGTTGGACATATACGAGTTCGCCACCGCATTGCCCGCGCGGTGGTTGGTTCGCGCCTTTTCCACCAGGGCGGTATAGACGGGCAGCTCGCGCTGGATAAAGGTGACCAGCTCGCGAATGCGGGCGTCGTTAGTGTTGGTGCCCAAAACGGACTCGGTGGCCGCCACGGAGGCAGCGTCGATGGCCTTGTTATAGCGCTTGCGGTTGATCTCGGAGTCCACGCCCGCCTGGACGAAGCCCGTGGTGGCGACGGTATCCGCCAGCGAAAGGTTGGTGTAGAGGTGGTGCGCCGCGTTAGACATCGGCTCGGTGGAATTGAGCAGCTCGTCCAAGGCCTCGTGGCGGCTGGCGGAAGTATTCGACATCGACAAGCCGGCGGCGGCGAGCGCCACCGTCAGAATCACAGTGACGGTAAAAAGCTTGCCTGGGGTAGTGGCCGCGAAGTGGTAGAGACGGCGGGCCAACCGCGCCGGGCCAGCGAAGGAGTTCATGGCCAGCTGCGTGGCGTTGTTGAAGGCCGGGGTAGCGGGCTCGGTGACTTCGTCGAGCCAGTGATCGCCTGGATGCGCTTCGTGCGCGGCCGGATGCTCGCTGGGACGTGCGGCAGCATCCTCCAACCCTGTGCCAGTCATTCCCATAGAATAGCGCAGTTCCGCGCCGCTTTGGTGATGCACGCCACCGCTGTGCGCTGTCGCTGCACGCTGTCGCATGCAGCGAGAGGATCGTAGGATGGGCGCCATGAAGCAAGGAGAGCACATAAGTGGCGATGGCTGGGCAGCCGGCCCGGGCGGGATAAAGCTATGGGGCAAGTTTGGCGCGGCCGGGCTTTTCCTCCTTGCCGGCGAGCGCGTGCTGCTCCAGCACCGTGCGGAGTGGACCAACCACGGCGGCACCTGGGGCATTCCCGGCGGCGCGCGGGATTTCCACGAAAGCGCCGTTGCGGCTGCACTGCGAGAAACGCAGGAGGAATGCGCCATCGCGCCTGCCGACGTCCTGGTGCTCGGCGAGCGCGTCACCGCCGGGCCCTATCCCGCAGTGGGGGAGCTGCCCGGCAACTGGACCTATACCACCGTCATCGCACGCACCCGCGATGATGAGCCGTTGGACGTTATTGCCAACGAGGAGTCCAACGAGCTGCGCTGGGTGCACCTCGACGAGGTGGAAAAATTACCTCTGTTGGGGGCATTTCGTGAGGCCATTCCCTCCTTGCGGGCCTTTATCGCGGGCCAACCTCGGTGAGGAAGAAGAAACTATGGCACCCTTGACAGCATGATTGAAGTTGAGGGACTGACGAAACAATATAAGTCTGTCCGTGCAGTAGACGACCTCACCTTTAAGGTGGAGCCAGGCATCGTGACCGGCTTTCTAGGTCCGAACGGTGCGGGCAAGTCGACGACCATGCGCATGATTCTGGGCCTGGATAGCCCCACGGCGGGCCAGGCCCGTATTAACGGCAAGGCCTACTGCGAGTTGAAGAGCCCGCTGCGGGAGGTCGGCGCGCTGCTCGATGCCAAGGCCGTGCACCCGAACCGCACCGCGGCCAACCACCTGAAGTGGATGGCGCAGTCCAACGGCATTCCTACCTCCCGCGTGGATGAGGTGCTGGGGCTGGTTGGGCTTTCCGACGTCGCCGGTAAGAAGGCCGGCGGCTTCTCCCTCGGCATGGGCCAGCGCCTCGGCCTGGCCGGCGCCCTGCTGGGTGACCCGGGAATCCTCATCCTGGACGAGCCGGTCAACGGCCTCGACCCAGAAGGTATTCGCTGGGTTCGCTCCTTGGTCCGCGCGCTCGCGGCAGAGGGCCGTACCGTCTTGATTTCCTCCCACCTGTTGTCGGAGATGTCCATGACCGCAGACCACCTCGTGGTCATCGGCCGTGGCCGCCTAGTGGCTAGCCAGTCCACCTATGACTTTGTAAAGCAGCACTCGGATTCCTCAGTCATCGTGCGCTCCGATCACCTCGAAGAGTTCGGCGGCGCGCTGCGTGAGGCCAACGTGGCTTATACAGACGGCAGCGACGAGGAAGGTCGCAAGACCCTCATCATCAATGACGTCAGCACCGATTTCATCGGCCAGCTGGCATATTCCACAGGCGTTCCGCTCAACGAGCTAAGCCTGAAGCGCGCTTCGCTGGAGGATGCGTTCATGCGCATGACCGGCGAGGACGTGCAGTACCACGCCAGCACCCCAGGTGCTGGGCAGCCGAACCAGCCTAACCAGCCTGCCGCATAGGAGGAATGCTAAAAGTGATTATCAATACCCTCCGCGCCGAGTGGACCAAGCTGCGCACCACCAAGTCCTTCTACTGGACCACCGGCCTGATTTTTCTCCTGTCCTTCCTGTGGGCGCTGTTCAACGGTCTCAACGCTGAGATGGACCCAGCGATGCCGATTAGCCCGCTTACTGCCGAGGGCATGAACTCCATCCTGCTGATGCTGGGCATCCCGATCATCATGATCCAGGCCATCATGATCGTGACCACCGAATACCGCTTCGGACTGCAGTCCACGGTCTTCATGGCGAATCCGAATCGCTCCATCGTGGCGCTGGTCAAGCTCCTGATGTACGCGGTTATTGCCGCAGTCATCCTGTTCCTGGCGCTGGTGCTGATTTACTTTGTCTCGGACCTTTCCGCATCCAAGGAAATCGCGGACATCTACAAGCCTTTCGAAGAAGACGGCGGCAAGCGCGCACTGTGGCTCTTACCTCTGCTGGGCTTTATGGTCGTGATCTTTGTGCAGGGCTTGGGCTGGCTGCTGCGCCAGACCGCTGGCACCGTGGCACTGTCCCTGATTCTCTACCTGGGCATTGAGAACGTCGTGCGCCTGCTGCCGAAGGTCGGCGACGACCTCATCCCCTACATGCCATTTTCCGCCTTCGGCAACTGGGCTTCGGACACTGTGCCGGAAAACGTCCCATGGGACTCCTCGGCGGGAAGCGCCATCGTCTTCATCGTTTGGGCGGTAGCGCTGTGGATCCTCGGCGTCTTCGTGCTTGAAAAGCGAGACGCATGATCTCTTGGCCACTCCTGGCTACATTGGCGCTGTTGTCTTCAACAGCGCCTTTTGTCACTCGTCGCCATTTGCAGCGTGCTTCCTCACCATTTGGCTATCTACCCAGGGCTGAAAACCCAGACCTCCTGTTCGTGGATCGCTGCGCTTGCCGACGCCCCTCATTCCAGCAGAGAGCTGCATTTCCAGGTCTGGGTATTTAGTGGGGAAGGGGCCAAACGCGACGGGAGCGCAGGCAGTGTGCGGGGGAGGGCGGCCCAGGCGGCGCTGACGGTGCCGGTGGCGCTATTGCAGCGCCGAGGTCAGGCGCATCACGTTGTCCATGTAACGGCGCACGAAGCCGCGCTCGTTCCATTCCTCCAAGGTCAGCTCATGGCACACCGCGCGGTAGTTGCTAGCAAGCTGGTTAAACTCCGCCAATAAGTTGCCCTTGGCCACCAGCATCGTGGATTCGTAGTTCAAACCGAAAGAACGCATGTCCATATTCGAGGAGCCGAACATGCACAGCGGGTGGCGGCCCGGCTCGTCTGGGTCCGTCATGATGAACTTCGAATGCAGCACGAAAGGCTCTGGGAATTGGAAGATCCGCACCCCTGCCTCCAAAAGTGCCTGGTAGTAGGAGGACTGCGCGTGGTTGACCATGAACTGGTCCGCCTTGGCCGAGACATAAAGCTCCACGTCCACGCCGCGATAGCAGGCAGTGGTGACCGCCTCCATCAAAGATTCATCGGGCACGAAATAAGGCGAAACCATTACCAGGCGGTCTTTGGCGTGGTGCACCAGTGAGTTGAACATGCGCAGGTTCGGCTCCGTGGTGTAACCCGGGCCCGACGGGATGAGCTGGAGGAAGTTGGAGTCCTCGGTGTCCGCGTCGTCGTAAGGCAGCGGCTCCAAGGAAAGTGCTTCTTCTGATTCCAGGTACCAGTCCACCGCAAAGACCGCCGACATGGAGGTAACCACCGGGCCGGTGAGCTCTACCATGTAGTCCACCCAGTAGCGGTCTTTGGTGCGGTAGCTGCGCTTAATCATGTTCATCGAGCCCAGAAAGCCCGTTTGGCCGTCGATGATGACCAATTTGCGGTGGTTGCGCAGGTCAGGGCGGCGGAAGCGGAACTTGTGCAGCTGCAGTGGCAGCATCAAGTGCCAGTCGACGCCGATGGCGGTTAGGCGCCGGCCGAATTTCCAATAGCCGTGGTACTTCAGGCTGCCAATCTGGTCTAAAAGCAGCTTGACTTCCACGCCCCGCGAGCGGGCGCGTTTGAGAGCCTGGTAGAAGACATCGGTGGCCTCATCCCAGGATTGGATATAAATCTCGATGTAGACGTACTTCTCGGCGCGGTCGACGGCGTCGGAAATCGCGCGTATTGCCTCGTCGTAGTCGGCGTAAATGCCCCGATTGTGGCCCACGAGCGCCGGGAAACCCGTCAGATTGCGATTGAGCGCAATGACGGATTCCACCTCCGGAGAAAGCCTGCCCAGCGGATGATTCGGCGTACTCGCCGTGACGTCTTCCATCAGGTCATGGGCCTCCTGCTGGATGCGGTGGCGGCGGCGATTGATATATGGCGAGCCCATCAGCAAAAACAGCGGCAGGCCCACGATGGGCAGCAGCAAAATAGCCAGCAGCCAGGCCGTGGAGCTCGAGGGTCGGCGGCCTTCGGGCACAAATCCGATGGCCAAGATTTTGATGCCGTAGTCCAAGATGAGGAAAAACAGCTGCCAGAAAGAAAGATCGATGTTTAGTGAGAAGTCCATGCCCCGGTAGGTGCTCCTAACGCACCGAATCGAAGTCAGGCAGATCGAAATCTGCCAGCAGCGGGCAGTGGTCAGAGGTCTTGTCGCCGGCGCGTTCTACCATGTCTACCTGCGCAGTTTTCACCGTCGCGGCCAAGGACTTCGAGGCCAGCTGGAAATCGATGCGCATGCCCTCGTTCTTCTGAAAGCGCATCGACTTGTAGTCAAAGTAGGTCCAGCGCTGCTCTTCCGTAAAACGCCGCGTAACCTCCTCAAGGCCTGCCTCCTCCAGCATCTGGAAGGCCGCACGCTCTGGCTCCGTAACGTGGGTCTTGCCGCGGAAGGCCTCGATATCCCAGACGTCCTCATCGCGCGGGGCAATGTTGAAATCGCCGGTGAGCAGCAGCTTCGACTGCGCGCGGCTCTCGCTGTAGTGCGCCAGCGCGTAGAGGAAGCGCAGCTTGTAGTCGTAGTGGCGGTCGGTGATTTCGCGGCCATTGGGCACATAGAGCGACCAGATCTCTACGCCGCGAATCCGCGCGCCCACCGCACGGGCTTCCAAATCCTGCGGCTTTTCTGGGTCCTTGGCAAAGCCTGGCTGGCCGGGGAAGGAGTAGAAGACTTCCTCCGGCTCCGCCTTGGAGACGATGGCCACGCCGTTCCACTGGTTCAGCCCGTGATGGGTGACGTGGTAGCCGGCGGCTTCGAATTCCATAACGGGGAACTTATCGTCGGCAACCTTGGTCTCCTGCAGGCACAACACGTCGATGTCGTGTTTGGCCAGCAGGTCTACCGCCCGCTGCACGCGGGTGCGGACCGAGTTGATGTTCCATGTGGCTATGCGCATGGACTACAGGGTACCGCCTTTGCGCACGGCATACCCACGGCGATGGTGTTCTAAAAACCCGACTTCACTAAGCAGGGCCAACGCTGCGCTTTCCGACGCCTCCACCTCCACGAATGCATTCTCCGCACCGTTTGCTTTGCCCCAGGCCAAAAGCGCCTCCAGCTGTGAGGGGGTGGCGTTTCCAAGCAGCGAGATTCCCAGCCACACGCGCTCGTCGCCGGATTGGCTGAGCGTGGCGTCGAAAAGCGCGGAGTCAAGGTGCGGCTCGGCGCTCGCAGTGTCTAGGGAGCGGGTAAACACGAGGACCTCGGGCTTGAGCTGCCATGCCGCGGGCTCGTTATCGAGTACGCGCAATGCCGCCTTGCCGATGCGCTCCGGGATGGCCAGGCGGGTGGGCAGGTTGTGCTCGGCGTAGAAGGCGTCGATTTCTTCCATGGGCGCGGGCATGAAACCTGCGGAGGGGCCCAGAGGAATGGCGGAATCGGTGCCTTCGCCGAAGCGCATGAGCCATTGGCCATCATTGGTCCAGACTTTCGTCCCGCCGCGCGCTGCCGCGGCTGCCACCTCGACGGCGCGGATTTCGGAGTTGCGCACCGTGCGCGGCGAGAGCTTCTTGATGATCTTCAGCTGCTCGGCGGGGATTTCCACCGCCTCCAAGTCGGAAGGGTAGCCACCCACCGCCTGCGGCCGGATGACAAGCGGTGAGGTGCTCAGCACATGGCCGATGACATCGGAGTGGGTGCCGCCGAATTCGCGCCGGGCAACCACGCGGTCGCCGACGCTGACGGCATCAGAACGGAAGATATAGCTCATGTCGATTAAGGGCGATTAGGGGCGATTAGGGGTGCAGTCTATTTACGCGCCGTGGCCGAAGGGATCCTCGTCCTCGCCTGGCATCCAGGTCCAGCCGGCCTCGGTCCAACCGTTGCGCTTGATGGTCTTCTTGGCCTGGCGCTTGAAGCGGCCGGTGAGCACGTCGGTGTAGACGTAGCCGTCCAGGTGGCCGGTCTCGTGCTGGAGCATGCGCGCGAAGAATCCATATCCTTCGATGGAAATGTCGTTGCCGTGCTCGTCCTTGCCTGTAACGCGGGCCCAGTCGGCGCGGCCGGTGGGGAAGCCCTCACCGGGCACGGAGAGGCAGCCTTCGTCCTCGGAGCCGTCGTCGGCAGGCATGCCCTCGGGAATCTCGGAGGTCTCCAGCACCGGGTTGATGACGCAGCCCTTGCGCATGCCGCTTTCTCCAGCACCAAGCTGCTTGGCGCTACCGTTTGGGCCGTCGGTGTCAGGGCAGTGGTAGACAAACAGGCGCTTGTTCACTCCTACCTGGTTGGCGGCAAGGCCGACGCCATGGGCGACGTCCATGGTCTCGTACATGTCGGCGATGAGCTGCTGCAGCTCTGGGGAGTCGATGGGCTCAGTGACCGGCTCGGTGGGATTGTGCAGAACCGGGTCGCCGTGGATAACGATGGGGCGAATAGTCATGCCCTACAGTTTAGGCATGCAATCCTTGTCAGACCTAGACGCGGCCATTTTGGAGTTCGAATCGCATGCCCCGCGCGGTATCGGGCCTAAGGAAGAGGCCATTCGCGCGGAGCTGGATATCTCGCCGGTGCGTTATCACCAGCGCTTGAACGTGCTTCTCGACGCCCCCGCTGCCGCCGAGGCCTATCCGGTGCTGGTTGCGCGCTTGCGGCGCGTGCGGGACGGCCGTCAGGAGGTGCGGCGCGCCGCGCGGGAGGATGCACCAGATTTCCCTAATTAGAGACTAGGGTTGCTGCTGTGACTAATGTGAATTCAGATAAAGCAGCAGAATCCACCTCCACGCCGAGCAAACAGGCGGGTGCGCACCGCAGCTCGTCTAGCGGCCTGCCGCTGCGCGGCTTCGCAATGGTGCTCATTGCCGTTGCTGTCATGCTCGGCATGTGGGGCCTTTACACGCTGACCTCCAAAGACTCCACCGATACTGCCCAGACCGGCAGCACCGGCGTCGCCACGCTGCCGGCTCCCGCCGAGGGCGAGCCCGGCGCACAGGGCGGCCCATCTGCGCAGCCGGGTGCTGCCGGCAGTGCCGCGCGGGGCACGCAGGATGCCAAGGCTGGCCAAGACGCAGCCGGACAGCCTGCCAAGGAAGGCCAGGATGTAGCCGGCCGCGAGGCAGCCAACAAGGACGGTGCCGCTGCCGGCGCTGCTGGCGCTGTAGGTGCAGAAAGCGCTGCGGGTGCCGAGCGCGCCGCCAAGGACATCCCGGTCAACGTCTTTAATAACTCCGGCCGCGCGAACTTCGCTGCGGAGCAGGCAGACAAGCTGAAGGAGAAGGGCTTCAAGATCGGCGAGGTGGGCAACCTAGCTGGTGATATCCTCACCGTTCCGCAGACCACCGTCTACTTCCCGGCAGGCGATAAGGACGCAGAGAGCCTCGCACGCGAGACCGCAGCGCAGTTCTACGGCGCGCAGTCCATCCCGGAGGGTGCCATCGCCGAGTACCCGGCAGAGCTCAAGGCTGAATTCACCAAGGGCAACGCAGTCGTTGCAGTTCTGGCCATCCCGCAGGCCTAAAAGATTCGCAAGATAGATGCACGGTGGAATCGAAGACAAAATCCACCGTGCATTTAATGTATAAGAAAATGCTCTAGCTGGGCCTTGCTGCGGATAGACTCACAAGGGTGAACATCCCGGAAGAATCCTTCACCCGTTCGGCCGGGCCCACCTTGGGCGTTGAATGGGAAGTAGCCCTCGTCGATCCGCACTCTTGGGATCTGGTCCCGCGCGGCGCCGAGCTGATTGAACGCGTGCAGGCGGCCACGCCCGAAATCCAGCTGGAGAAGGAATTCCTCCAAAACACCGTGGAACTGGTCACCGGAATTTGCCACACGGTGCCGGAAGCAATCGCGGATTTGTCGCACAAGCTAGAGCATGTGCGTGCCGCTGCTCAAGGAATGGGCGTGGCCCTGTGGGCCTCCGGCGGGCACCCTTTCACGGACTACCGCGAGAACCCTGTCTCGGAGAAGGCAAGCTACTCCGAAATCATCAACCGCACCCAGTACTGGGGCAAGCAGATGCTGCTGTGGGGAACCCACGTGCACGTGGGTATCCGCCACGAAGACCGCGTGTGGCCCATCATCAATGCGCTGATGACCAAGTATCCGCACCTGCTTGCAATCTCTGCCTGCTCGCCAGGCTGGGAGGGCATGGATACTGGTTATGCTTCCAACCGCACCATGCTCTATCAGCAGCTGCCCACCGCCGGCATGCCTTATCAGTTTGCGGATTGGCGCGAGTGGCAGGACTATATGCGGGATCAAGCCATCTCCGGCGTTATCAACCACACCGGCTCGATGCACTTCGATATTCGCCCGGCGGCAAAGTGGGGCACCATCGAGGTGCGGATCTCGGATGCCTCATCTAATCTCCGCGAACTTTCGGCCATCGTCGCGCTCACGCATTGCTTGGTGGTCCACTATGACCGCATGCTTGATACAGATCAGGAGCTGCCCACGCTGCAGCCGTGGCACGTGGCTGAGAATAAGTGGCGCGCCGCCCGCTATGGCATGAACGCCTTGGTAATTACCTCTCGCGCAACGGATGAACGCTGGGTCAAAGACGAGTTGGTTGACTTGGTCGAGGAGCTAACTCCTCTGTCTCGCGAGCTGGGCTGCGAGGCCGAGCTGCAGCTCATCCACGAAATCATCGAGCGCGGGGCCGGCTATGAACGCCAGCGCCGCCTCTACGAGGAGACCGGCAGCTGGCAGAAGGTCGTGGAGGCCACGAGTAAGGAGATGGATAGCCTCCGTCCGCTCTAGGCCCCTCAAGGCTCGGCCTACTTGCGCACTACCGGAATGCGCACGTCGGTGGGGTAGTCCGCCACGTTACTCTGGCGTGCGGCATGCTTGCCGGATGGCTTGCCGTGCGGGAAGCACCCCCAAATGCCATAAACCGCGATGTAGAGGAAGCATGCAAAAGGCCACAGCAGCCATGCCCACGGATGCAGGTTCTCCATGGCCTCTAGGCCATGGGAGGACATCAAGCGCCACACCGGTGGGGAGACGAAGGGCAGCTCCACGAGCAGCAACGCCACGAAGGATGCCAGGCCCGCCAGCTGCGCACCCCAGAAGGAGGGCAGACGCTTGCCGACGGCCTCATTGACCGCCAGCATCACCCATACGCCGAGCGGTACTACCCAGACGAAGTGGTGGTACCAGGAAAAAGGCGAGACCAAGCAGGTGGCCAAGCCCGCCAGCGCCAGCGCGGCGGAGGAATTCTTATTGATCCAGGCGGTGCGCAGCGCCAGCATGGTCACCATCACCACGATGACCACGGCCAGGACCCACAGCGCGGTGTTCTCTTCGCCGTTGAGACGCGCGATGATCGAGCGCAATGACTTCGCGCCGGGGTGGTCCAGGTTGCCCACGCGATCAGAATTGAACATCTTATCCGTCCAGAAATCCCAGGCATCGGGGATGGTCTGCACGCCCACGTAGACGGTAAAGAAGAAGGTAAACACGCAAGCGAAGGCGGACCACCAGCGCTTCTGGAATAACAAAACCAGGCCCATGAAAGCAGGCGTTAGCTTCATGCCAGCGGCAAGGCCGATGCCGATGCCAGGCAGGCGCAACTTACGCGGTAGCAGGTCGAGGGAGACCAGGAACATCAAAAGGATGTTGATCTGGCCATAGAAGAAGGTGCCGTTTACCGGATCAGTAGCCAAGCTGCTTATAAGCAGCGCGAGGCCTACGAACCAAGAGGCTGGGCCCATCTTGTAGCCACGCTCGCGGATGACCAGCATGATAACGGCGAAAAGAGCGATGCCCGTGATCCACTGCCAAGTCACCATCAGGCCATGGTCGGAAAAACCAGCCATCCACTCGAAGAACCAGCCTGCAAACGGCGGGTAGGTGAAAGGAAAGTTGTGGATATACGGGGCGTCGTAAAGATCGCCGCCCGCCTTCACGTCGGCGCCGGCGAGCTGGTAGATCTTCAGGTCGAAAGGAATCCTGCCAAAGAAGGCGCGCCCGCGCTCATCCGAGACGTTGAAGCGGTAAATCACGAAGGCGGCGAAGGCCGTCAGGACAGTAGCCAACGTGGGCAAGCCGTAGAGCTTTTTCACCTGCTGTTCCCTTCAAAGGTTATTTTTTACGCAAAGCACGGGTTGCTGGTTTGTCGTTTCGGGACATCAGTTCCGGCGACCCGTAGAGGCCCTCACGGCGCGCGATTCGGGAAGTGCGCTGCGCCGTAACGGGACTCGTAATCATGGCAAACAGTACCAGCAACAACAGGATTCCCAGATCACCACGCTCTGCCGGGCCGAAGGAATCTGCGCCGGTGACGCGGAAGAATGCACCCAGGATGCTCAAGATGAGACCTGTCGTTTGCGGCTTAGAAATGGCATGCACGCGCGACATGGTGTCGGGAAAGCGCGCGACGCCGATTGCGGCTGCCAGCACCAAAAGCGCACCGGCGAGGATCAAGATGATCGAGATGATGTCGGCGAAAAGGTGATAGCTCACTAGGCATCCCTCTTTCGGAATCTGGTGACAGACACGGTGGAGATAAATCCCAAAAGGGCCACGACCAGCATCGCGGAGACCACCGAGGTGTTCAGCGTCCAACAAATATAGGCGGCCATCGCGCATTGGAACATGGCCACGAACCCGTCCATGCCCACCAGGCGGTCCAGCGAATTCGGGCCGGTGATAATCCGCCAGGTGGTAATCAGGAAGGCCACGACCAAGATGCCGGCGGCAACGCCCAGAAGAATGTCATAAAGCTGGGGATCCATTAGGGGTGGCTCCTTTCAAAAATCTCAATCATGCTTGCTTCGAGCCCCGCGACGTTCGCGATTTCGCGCTCTAAAGCGGTTTCCGACGCCGCGTCCAGGACGTGGATGGTCAGCATGCGGTTGGCGATGTCGATGTCGGTTACCGTGCCGCCTGGCTGCAGGTTGTACAGGCTAACCGCCAGAGACAAGATAAACTCGCTGTCCAGGCGCATCGGCAGCTCGAGGATGGCCGTCTTCGGTGGATCTTGCGGGCGCACCGCCAGCCAGGCCACCTTGAACGAGGCGTGGAATAAGTCGATGGTCCAGCCCACCATGAATAAGGCTAGCTTGCCCCAGGAGACCTTCAGCTCGGCAATCGGCATGGCAGGCAGTGGCAGCGCAAGCACCACGAACAGGCCCACCAGTAGTCCGCCAACTAGGTTGGCTACGGTGACCTCGCCCATGAGTAGGCACCACATGGCGGTGATCCACGCGATGAACCAGGGGCGGAAGCGGTGGCGGAGTCCAGCAAATTTCATTACTTCGCCTCGCTTTCGGTGGGTTGTGATTTGGGCTGTTCCTGAGGCGCAGTTTCTACCGCCGGAGCTGGGTCCTTGATGGGCCCACGGCGTACTTCAAAAGAATCCTGCTCGTTGGTGTAGCGATCCTTCTGGTTCTTGTGCCGGGTGGGGTTATCTGCGTTATCGCCCAGGACCGCGTAGCGGTAGATGGAATCATCCTGCGCAGACTCGGCGGCGCGGCTGGTCACGCCGGAGATCGGGCCGGCCAGGAAGGTGATGGACACCGAGGCCAGCACCAGCAGGCAGGTGGAAGCCAGCATGCCAAAGGGCACGCGGCCGACGTCTTGGCGCTCGTCGAATTCGACGACATCCGTGACGTCGGAAAGCGGCGATGGATGCGCCATCACGATGTTGCCTTCCGGGGCGTCGGCGCGGTCACGCAGGAAGCCCTTGGACCAGACCAAAACCATGACGTAGAGGGTAAGCAGGGAGGTCACTACGGCACCGCCGATGACCACCCAGGCCTGCCAGGAACCCTCGTTGGCGCCGGCCTGCAGGAGGATGACCTTGCCTAGGAATCCGGAAAATGGCGGGATGCCGCCCAGGTTCATTGCCGGAATGAAATACAAGATGGCGATGAGCGGAGCGGTATAAATCAGCGAGCCCAGGCGCCGCAGGGAAGAGGTGCCGGCCTGGCGCTCGATGAGGCCGACCACCAGGAACAGTGCGGTCTGGACCAGAATGTGGTGCACGGCGTAGAAGATGGCGCCGGACAGGCCCTCGGCAGTGCCCAGCGAGACGCCGAAAATCATGTAGCCGATGTGGCTGACCAAGGTAAATGACAAAAGACGCTTGATGTCGGACTGCGCGATGGCGCCCAAGATACCCACCAGCATCGTGGCGAGGGCAACCCACATGAGCAGCTGGTCCAGCCCGCCGGCGGTTAAGATAGAGGTGCGGGCGCGGATAATCGCGTAGACGCCGACCTTGGTGAGCAAGCCCGCGAAGACTGCCGTCACCAGCGAAGGTGCGGTGGGGTAGGAGTCCGGCAGCCACGCCTCCAGCGGGAAGACGGCGGCTTTGATGCCGAAGGCGATGAGCAGCACCGAGAAAATAGCGGTGCGGGTACCGGCCGGGATTTCCTCCATGCGCATGCCGATCTGCGCCATGTTCATGGTGCCGACCGCGGCGTAGATATAGCCCAGCGTCAGCACGAAGATCAGCGAGGAAGCCATCGAGACCATCACGTAGCCCACGCCCGCGCGCACACGCGCCGGGGAAGCGCCCAGCGTCAGCAGCACGTAGGAAGCCACGAGGAAGATCTCAAAGCCGACGTAGAGGTTGAAGAGATCGCCTGCCAAGAAGGACACGTTCACGCCCATGGTTAGCAGCATGTACGTGGGCAGGAAGACCGCCACCGGCTCGTCCTTGGAACCGTCGCGAATACCCTGCGAGATGGCGTACCACATCACCGAAAACAGCACTACGGACGAGGTAAACAGCATCACGGCGGAAAGGCGGTCAGCCACCAGCGTGATGCCCACCGGCGCGTCCCAGCCGCCCACCTGGAGCGTTTGAATTCCGGCCGTATCGGCGATGAAGATCAGCAGTGCGTTCGCGGCGGCGAGCAACAGCAGCGAGAAGAATGCGATCTGGCGCTGCACGCCGGTAAAGCGTGCGCACAGCATGGTCAGGGCCGCAGCCAGTGCCGGGATTATCACCGGCATGGGGATGAGGAAGCCGGTATAGGGCAGCAGGAAGTTAACCAGCGGAAGCAGCGTCTCAGTCATCGTTTGCCTCCTTTACTGGCTCTTCGAAAAAGTTGGGGCCAAAGGCGTCGCCCTGCTTGGTGGCGCGGCCGGTGGTTGGGTCATTGGAAGCATCGTGGTCCGGTGCCGCCGCGGCGTTGCCAGGGCGGGTGGCCATCGCTGCAATCGCGGTATCTTCCGCGTCATCCTCAATGACGTCGGCGGTGCGGTAGCGGTACTGGCGGTAGGCCAGGGTCAGGATGAAGCCGGTCAGTGCCATGGAAATGACGATGGCCGTCAGAATCATGCCTTGGGCCAAGGGATCGGCGATTTGATCGCCATACTGGGCGGTCTCGCGGCCGTCGATAGGCGGCGAACCCGCCTTGCCGCCGGCCTGCAGCATGAGCAGGTTAGCGCCGTTACCGAGCAGCAAAATGCCCAGCAGCATCTTGGTCATCACGCGGTCCAGCATGAGGTAGACGCCGGTACCGCACAGCACGCCCGCGGCGAGGAGAAGGAACAGGTTTGCTTCCATGTTTATTTCTCCTTTCCGGAGGTCATTGTTCGGCTTGCGGATTGCGCCGTGGCGCGGTTGCGCTGGCGGCGCGCGAGGGAGCGGGCGCGGTCGCGGGCGCGCTGCTTACGCATGTCCTCTTCCTCGTCGAGCTTGGCGCCCAGCGAGTTCAGGATGTAGAGCGTGAGCCCCACGACGATGAGGTAGACGCCGGCGTCGAAGACCAAGGCCGAAGGTAGTGAGACATCGCCCACCAGCGGCACCGGCAGCTTGGTGTAGCCGGTGGTCAGCGGCGGATGGCCGAAGGCAAAGGGGACTACCACCGAGGCGATCGAAATCAGCAGGCCGGTGCCCATGGTGCGCCCGCCGTCGATTGGCAGTGCCTCATCGAGCTCTGCGCGGCCGCCGGCGAGATAGCGCAGGATGAGCGCGAGCGCGGCCACCAGGCCACCGGCGAAGCCGCCGCCCGGCGCGTTGTGGCCGGAAAAGTAGAAGTAGAGCGAAAGTGCAATCATTGAGGGGAAGAGCAAGCGCGTGGTGACGTCCACCATGAGCGAACGGTTCAGCGCCTGCTCGGATTCCGCACCGGCTGCCAGCCAGCGACGCCCGGTCACGCGCAGCGTAGGACGCCGCGAGGAGCGGGTAAAGGACTGGGTGCGGTAGATCAGCGAGGCGATGCCGGTGGCCGCGATGACCAGGACGGTGATCTCGCCGAAGGTATCCCACGCACGCAGGTCCACCAGCAGCACGTTGACGGTGTTTGCGCCGTGGCCGATTTCCTTGGCCAGCTCCGGCATGAAGCTGGAGATGGACTCGCTGCGGCGGGCATTGATGGAAAACATGCCCACCAAGGTCACGCTAAGGCCAACGCCAACGGCAAGCCAGGCGCGCAGGCGCGAGACCTTGGGGTCTTGCTTCCAATCGGTGTTTGCCGGCATGCGGCGCAGCACCAGCATGAACAGCACCATGATGATGGTCTCCACGAGCAGCTGGGTTAGTGCCAAATCCGGTGCGCCGTGCAGGGCGAAGATGAAGGACAGACCATAGCCGGTCACGCCGACGATGATGACGCCGGAGAGGCGGTTATCGGTCACCGTCGCCGCAATTGCCGCGATCATGATGATGACGGCGGCGACTACCTGCCATGGGTTTTCCGCGACTTCCATGTGCACGTTGGTCAGATCGCCGCGGATCAGCATGATGACCGGCAGGATCATGAGCGTGCCGAAGATGATGGACAGGTTCATTTGCAGCGAACCGCGCTGGGTGGAGGCGGTGGTGCGCAGCGAGAGGGTGCGCAGTGCCTGGAGCACGGAATCGTAGGCGGCGTCGGCTGAGCCCAGCGCCGGGTACTGGAACTGCCACTTGGCCACCACATTGCGCTGCCAGTGCACGACGATGCCCACCACCACGATGAGCAGCGACAGGCCCAGCGGAATGGTGATGCCGTGCCACAGCGCCAGATGGGTGTGCTCGTGGTGGCCGAAGAGATTGTCCAGATGCTGGTTGATGCCGAGGGAAAGCGGGCTTGGCTGCAGGCCCAAGAAGATGGTCAGCGCGGTCAAGATTGCCGGCGGAATCCACAGCAGCGGGGCGAGCGCATGCATGTTCTCCACGGCTTCGGAGGTGCCCAGACGCTCGCCGTCTTTATCCTTTTTTACGGCGAAGGCGCCCCACAGGAAACGTAGCGCATAAGCCATGGTGAGCATAGAGCCCACCACGACGCCGACGAGCAGCATGTTGCGCGGCATTCCTACGAGGAGGGACTCGTGGAGGATGGCCTCCAGCGTTGCCTCCTTGGCCACGAATCCCAGCAGCGGTGGGATACCAGCCATGGACAGCGCGGGGATGATGGCCAGCAGATACAGTCCCGGTTTAGCGCGGCCAAGGCCGGAAAGCTTGGCGATGTCGCGTGTGCCCGAGGCATGGTCGATGGCGCCGACAATCATGAACAAAGCAGCCTTGAACAGCGAGTGTGCGAAGGTCAGTGCCAGGCCTGCTTGCAGCGCCTCCCGGGAGCCGATGGCCACGATGGAGGTGATAAAACCGAGCTGGGAGACGGTGCCATAGGCCAGAATCAGCTTGAGATCGCGCTGCTTTAGGGCCATCCAGCCGCCCAACAGCATGGTGAATAGACCCAGCGGAATAATGACGAGATGCCAGGTGGCGACCTCGTGTAGTTCGGGAGCGAGGCGGGTGACCAGGTAGATGCCTGCCTTCACCATTGCCGCGGAGTGCAGGTAGGCCGAAACCGGTGTTGGCGCTGCCATGGCGCCGGGCAGCCAGAAATGGGCGGGGGCGATGGCGGACTTGCTGATCGCACCGGCCAGGATCAGGACGATAGCGATCGTGATATAAGGCGTCTGTGTGATCTGCTCGAAATCTGCGAGTGCGCTGAAGGTCCACTGGCCGGTCTGTCGGCCCAGCAAAATGATGCCCATGAGCATCGCCAGGCCGCCCAGGGTGGTGATCATCAATGCCTGCTGGGCCGCACGCCTCGAGGAAGCTCGTTCTCCGTAGTAGCTAACGAGGAGGAAGGAAAGCAGGGAAGTGATTTCCCAGAAGACGTACATCATCAAGATGTTGTCTGAAACCACCAAGCCAAACATGGCGGTGGCAAAGGCAGTCATCTGCGCGCCAAACATCGCAAGGCGCCGCCGGGTTTGGTCGAAGTAGCCCCAGCAGTACAAAAGCACGAGCGCGCCCATACCTAAGATGATGAGGCTAAATAGCGCCGATAGCCCATCCATCCGCAGGGTGATGTTGAGGTTGGCGTCCGGCATCCATTTCAGGTTGTACTGCAGCGAGTTGCCGTCATTGAACGTGGAGTTTGTCAGCTGGCTGAGTACCCAGAAAAAACCCGCGCCCGGGGCGATGGCAAGAATGCCGAAGGCAGGCCTGCCCAAGTAATAGATCAAAAATGGGGCGAGGACTGTGGCCAGTATTAGAGCACTCAGCACTGCTATCACAGTTAAGCCGGATCTCCTTTGCAAGATGGAGACGCGCGAGCATTTTTAGGCGCACGTGCGACGTTGTGTGTACACGAAATCGAGCATGCGCCGATGAAGACATCTAGGCCACCGAAAAGACCTGGTTGATGAACCACTGTGAAAAGGAAACCCCACTAGAGGGGTGCCGCTGGCAGCGTCAACGCCCTGCCTTAAAAGAAAGTAGGGGGCGTATCACATTTGGCGCAGCCAATACGGCCACTATACCGGCATAACCAGCAAAAGTCACTGATTTTTAATCAGACAGTATTATATGGGGCTATTTTGGCTGAACACAGCCTCAATAGCCCCATGAGTTCAACGCAGTCACAGCGTCTGCTGTGCGGTCTGCCGCGCGATTAGGCGAAGCGCTGGAGGAAATAAGCCTCGGCGGTGGCGATCTTTTCGATCTCGTTTGGATCGACGGACTCGTTTGCCGAGTGGATGGTGGCCTGTGGATCCTCCACGCCGAAAAGCGCGATCTCTGCGTTCGGGTGCTTTTCCTGCAGCTCCACGGTCAGCGGGATGGAACCGCCCATGCCCTGGGAGCTGGTCGCAGTGCCGTATGCCTCAGCCAGGCACTCGCCGAGCAGCGCTGCGGCTGGCTTTGCAGGATCGGTCTCGAAACCGCGGTTGGCCTCCAGAATGTCGACCTTGATGTGAGCGCCCCACGGAACGTGGTTCTTCAGGTGCTCGGCAACTGCCTCGGCGGTGGCGCGCGGATCCATGGTGGCCGGGGTGCGCAGGTTCAGTTTTGCAGCGGCGGTAGCTGGAACGGCATTGACGGCTTCGGCAACCGGGGTAGAGGTAAAGCCGGTGACGGTCACGGCCGGGCGAGCCCAGATCATGTCGGCGATTTCGGTGGCGCCGGCCGGATCTTGTGAGCCCATGATTTCGGTGCCCTCAAGCATCTGCGCGTCGGTACGGAAATCTTCCGGCTTATAAGCGGTGGTCTGGCCCTCAGCCAGCGGCCAGGTGCCGGCGCAATCGACGCCGTCGATAGTGGTGCGGCCGTGCTCGTCGCTCAGGGAATCGAGTGCGCGCATCAGCGCCTTAACGGCATCCGGAGCGGCGCCGCCGAACTGGCCGGAGTGTACGCCGGATTCGAGGGTGTCTACCTGGACATAAATCTGCGCGCCGCCGCGCAGGGAGGTGGTCAGCGTGGGCTGGCCAGCCTTGGCGTTGCCGGCATCGGCGATGAGGATGGCGTCGGCAGCGAAAAGCTCCGGGCGCTCCTCGATGAGTGCGGACAGGCCCTCGCCGCCGCGTTCCTCAGAACCCTCGATGAGGAAGGTCAGGTTGAGGTCGGTGCCACCGTTTGCATCGATAGCGCGCAGGGCGGCCAGGTGCATGGCGATGTTGCCCTTGCAGTCTGCCGCGCCGCGGCCATACCAGCGAGTATCGCCGGAAGGTGCAGTGCGCTCGGTCAGGGTCAGCGGGTCAGATTCCCATGACTCGCGTGGGCCGACCGGGACTACGTCGTAGTGGGAGTAAAGCAGGACGGTCTTGGCACCCTCTTTGCCGGCGCGCTTGCCAACGAGCGCGGTAGAACCGTCCGCAGTATTCACCGCCTCGACCTTGACGCCGGCGTCAGTAAGGGTCTTTTCAACCCACTGCGCTGCCTTCTGGGCTTCTTCCTCGAGGCCCGGCTCGTTGTGTACGGAGTTGAAAGAAACGAGTTCTTTGAGCTGCGCGAAGATATTCGCGCGATCATTTGCGATGTAGTCAGAAATAGCAGTCATGTTGTCCAACATACTCGCAGGGTTGGACACGCACGCCAGGTGCCGTTTGGAGAACCTGTCCGAAAATTAGTATTGCCTGAACGTTTGAGATCGTGCCCGGGTGAACTAGAGTTCTAAGAATATTTAATTCCCATAATTAAATACACATACCTTCACATTGGTTTCTCGTTAGAAAGGTCTCGGCATGGCACACGACGCCGTCCAGGCTTCCCCCGCTTCTGCGTCCCACTCACCAGGGGCAACAGACAATGATGCAAGTTCTTTGCGCGAGCTGACGCTGCGCGGCATCCTAATCGGCGGACTCATCACGTTGGTCTTTACCGCAGCCAACGTCTATCTCGGCCTCAAGGTCGGCCTGACCTTCGCCACCTCGATTCCGGCAGCCGTTATTTCTATGGCTGTGCTGCGTCGCTTTGCCGGGCACAATGTCAAAGAAAACAACATTGTGCAGACCATCGCTTCTGCGGCCGGCACTCTTTCTGCCATCATCTTCGTCCTGCCGGGCCTGGTCATGGTGGGCTACTGGAAGGGATTTAGCTTCTGGGAGACCGCAGCTGTCTGCGCCATCGGTGGCGTGCTCGGCGTAATGTACTCGATCCCGCTGCGCCGCGCGCTGATTACCAGCTCTGACCTGCCCTACCCGGAGGGCGTTGCCGCCGCTGAGGTTCTCAAGGTAGGCGATAGTAACGGTGCGTCGGAAGCCGCTGCGGAAGAAAACGCCCAGGGCTTGCGCGTCATCTTGGTTGGCGGCGTTATCTCCGCGGTGATGGCGCTGTTGGCTGCGATGAAGGCTGCAGCCTCCTCAGTCTCGACCTACTTCAAGCTGGGTTCTGGTGCCACCACCTTGGGTACTTCGCTGTCGCTGGCTCTCATCGGTGTGGGCCACCTCGTTGGCCCGGCCGTCGGCTTTGCCATGCTCATCGGCGTCATCATTTCCTATTTCTTCCTGCTGCCGATGCACACTGCGGGCGACGTCTCTGGCCTAGACGCCACTGCGCTGGCTGATACCGTCGATTCCGTTTTCTCCGGCGAGGTCCGCTTCATCGGTGTTGGTGCCATGGCCATCGCCGCGATCTGGACGCTGATCAAGATCACCGGCCCGATCATCAAGGGCATTTCTGAGTCTCTGGCTTCCTCCCGCAAGCGCAAGGAAGGCCACACCGTCGACGTCTCCGAGCGTGACATCCCGTTCCCGTACGTGCTTGGCACCATCGTCATCTTGATGGTTCCGATTGCGCTACTGCTATGGGACTTCGTACGCGGCACCGATATCCACGAGCACATGGTCGTGCTGATTACAGTCTCGGTGCTGTTTACCTTGCTGGTTGGCCTCATCGTCGCTTCCGTGTGCGGCTACATGGCCGGCCTGATTGGTGCGTCTAACTCGCCGATTTCTTCCGTTGGCATCATCGCCGTGCTGGCTGCCTCGCTGCTGATTGCCGCGGTAACTCGCGGCAGCAGCGCGGACCCGCTTTCGCTGGTGGCTTATACCCTCTTCACCGCGGCCATCGTCTTCGGCATCGCCACGATTTCGAATGACAACCTGCAGGACCTGAAGACCGGTCAGCTCGTCGGCGCGACACCGTGGAAGCAGCAGGTTGCGCTGATTATTGGCGTCCTTTTCGGCTCTGTTGTCATTCCCCCGATCCTGCAGATCATGCTCAACGGCTTCGGCTTCCAAGGCATGGAAGGCGCGGGGGAGGACGCTCTCGCTGCCCCGCAAGCTGCGCTAATGTCTTCGGTGGCATCGGGCATCTTCGATAACTCCCTGGACTGGAACCTCATCTTCACCGGTGCCGTCATCGGCGCGGTTCTCATTGTTGTTGATGAAGTTCTGCGTAAGACCACCAAGAAGTTCTCCCTGTCCCCGCTGGCCGTGGGCATGGGCATGTATCTTCCGGCCGCGCTGACCATCATCATCCCGATTGGCGCAATCCTGGGTTACTTCTACGACAAGTGGGCGGCAAGGCAGGCTAATCCGGACTTTTCCAAGCGCATGGGTACCTTGCTGGCAACCGGCCTCATCGTTGGTGAGTCTCTGTTCGGCGTGGTCAATGCTGCCATCATCGCGGCAGCCGGCGGCGAGTCCCCGCTGGAGATCTTCGAAGGTGGCACCTCCGCTAACGTCTTCGGCCTCATCCTGTTCATCACAGTGCTGGGCTTTATTTACCGTTGGACCGCCAAGAAGGTGAAGAAGGCCGAGTAGAACCGCGAAAACGCGAAGAACTCAATAAACTTCGCAAACTCCGCAACTTAATTTCTGACACGAACACCCTCCGGAACGCTCACAGCGAACGTACTGGAGGGCGTTCGTGTCTTTCCTTGCACTCGTAGTGGTCGAGTGCCAGAATGGTCGCTAGCACTCCCACCGGGTAAGTGCCAGAAAATCTCATCTATGTGGTTGAGGCTGGTTAACACTCACCAGCCGTGCCGTCGCGGGCGTCCGTATAGATACAGACGTGAGTGTCGTCCTAAACAAATCAAGGAGCACAAACACAATGGCAAAGCTTATTGCTTTCGATGAAGAGGCACGTCGCGGCCTTGAGCGTGGTCTGAACACGCTGGCCGACGCAGTAAAGGTCACCCTCGGCCCAAAGGGCCGTAACGTCGTCCTGGAGAAGTCCTGGGGCGCTCCGACCATCACCAACGATGGCGTCTCCATCGCTCGCGAGATCGAGCTGGAAGATCCTTATGAGAAGATCGGCGCTGAGCTGGTTAAGGAAGTAGCAAAGAAGACTGACGATGTTGCCGGTGACGGCACCACCACCGCTACCGTTCTGGCACAGGCACTCGTACGCGAGGGTCTGCGCAACGTTGCAGCAGGCTCCAACCCGATGGGCATCAAGCGCGGCATCGAGACCGCTACCAAGGCAGTCGTTGACTCCCTGCTTTCTTCCGCTAAGGAGATTGAGACCCAGGAAGAGATCGCTACCACCGCTGGTATCTCCGCCGCTGACCCAGCAATCGGCGAGAAGATCGCTGAGGCTATGTACACCGTGGGCAACGGCTCCGTAAACAAGGACTCCGTTATCACCGTGGAAGAGTCCAATACCTTCGGCGTTGACCTCGAGGTAACCGAGGGTATGCGCTTTGATAAGGGCTACATCTCCGGTTACTTCGCTACCGATATGGAGCGCCAGGAGGCAGTCCTGGAGGATCCGTACATCCTGCTGGTCTCCTCCAAGATCTCCAACATCAAGGACCTGGTTCCGCTGCTGGAGAAGGTCATGCAGTCCGGCAAGCCGCTACTCATCATCGCTGAGGATGTTGAGGGCGAGGCCCTGTCTACCCTCGTTGTGAACAAGATCCGCGGCACTTTCAAGTCCGTTGCGGTTAAGGCACCGGGCTTCGGCGACCGCCGCAAGGCCACTCTGCAGGACATGGCCATCCTCACCGGCGGCCAGGTCATCTCCGAGGAGGTCGGCCTCTCCCTCGAGACCGCCGAGCTCGAGTACTTGGGCCAGGCACGCAAGGTTGTCGTCACCAAGGACGAGACCACCATCGTTCAGGGTGCTGGCTCTCAGGAGCAGATCGACGGCCGTATCAAGCAGATCCGTGCCGAGATCGAAAGCTCCGACTCCGACTACGACCGTGAGAAGCTGCAGGAGCGCCTGGCCAAGCTGGCTGGCGGCGTTGCTGTCCTGAAGGTCGGCGCTGCAACTGAGGTGGAGCTCAAGGAGCGCAAGCACCGCATTGAGGACGCAGTCCGCAACGCAAAGGCTGCCGTTGAAGAGGGCATCGTTGCCGGCGGTGGCGTCGCCCTCCTGCAGGCTGCCTCCGCTCTGGATGCGTTGAATGACCTGACCGGTGACGAAGCAACCGGCGTCAAGATCGTTCGTGAGGCACTGTCTGCCCCGCTGAAGCAGATTGCTCACAACGCTGGCCTGGAGCCGGGCGTTGTTGCTGACAAGGTTGCATCCCTGCCAGCAGGCGAGGGCCTGAATGCAGCTACCGGCGAGTACGTTGACCTGATGTCCGCTGGCATCAATGACCCGGTCAAGGTCACCCGCTCCGCACTGCAGAACGCTGCTTCCATCGCAGCGTTGTTCCTGACCACTGAGGCTGTCGTTGCTGACAAGCCGCAGCCTGCTGGTGCAGGCGCTGGCATGCCTGACGCTGACGCTATGGGCGGCATGGGCTTCTAATAGCGCCAAACCTCGAAAGGCGTCCATGTAGCTCCGTGCGAGCTAGATGTTGTCGATTTAAGGCGCCCTACGTGAGATAAAGAACGTCTCTCGTAGGGCGCTTTCGCGTGTCGCTACACGGAAAGATGAAAAGTGTGATTCCAAACCTCAACTTTCACACTAGACAACAATTTTCACAGCTAGCGGCCCATTTTTGAGGCTGAATGGCGGTTGATTGGTTGCGCCTTCGCCTCTATTTGACTGCCTGGAACTCCGGGCGAAAGCGAAAACGGCCAATCTGGGGTCTTTGGTACACCCCCGCATTGGGGCAATTTTGGAACCGATTTTCCGCTGAATTTCTGAATTTTGGACCGTGTCCATCGGGGGGTTTCTGATGTTTGTTACACACTTTTTCCAAAGAATTTGACCATTTCTGTCTATCGTCAGAAAACCCGCTGGTAATGGGCATTCTAATTAACTTTCGAGTAAGAAATGACTTGGAGTATGCTGTGTATAAAGTGACGGTTGGGAACTGTGGGGAGCTTTCCCGAGATTTAAAAACTCGAGAGTTTCGGATTGATTTTTGAGCGCTGTGTGACAAAATAGTTACTTGTGACGCCCACAGAGGGTGTCTGCAAATCCGCAATACCCTCGGGTGTAAATACCCGAAACCTATCCAAGGAGTTCATTATGGACCTCTCCATGATTCAGACCCACCTCGAGAACTTTGCTACCACCTGGGAGAACTGGACCAAGGTGTTCCAGGGCTTCGCTAACGTTCTGAAGTTCGTCGTCGATTTTGCAACCCCGGGTCAGGATGGTTTCATCCCAGCTGAGACCGCTGCTGCAACCACCTCCTCCATTTTCGAGCAGTAAATTTCAACGGCTTGGGTAGCATCGCCTAAGTTGACAACACCTTTAAGAACTTAAGGAGTTCAAAATGAACCACGATAACTTCGATACCGCCGCAGCTGAGAACGCACAGACCGTTGCTGACCAGTGGTCCACCCTGTCCTCCGATGGCGTCTTCGGCTTCATCTTCGACCTTATGGGTCAGTTCGCTGACATCGCTGAGGCTGCCGCAAAGCTCATCGGCCTGATTGCCTAAGAGCATCTTCGCGTAAGCGATTTCTAAGAGCCTCACCTTTAGGTGGGGCTCTTTTGCTATGTCTGGGTGGGGGAGACCTTAGGGGTAAATCGGTAGAGTTGCAGTGTAATTTAACGCGCCGAATAGTTGGGTGACCGGTAAACTTTTAAGTATGGCTGATATTAAAGACGACGAACTTCCCGAGATCGACCTTGCTAAGACCGACGGCTACGTCGTCGATGATTCTGATGAGGATGACCCGGCGCTGATCATGCCGGACGGTTCCCCCATCGATACCTGGCGAGAGAACTACCCTTACGAAGAGCGCATGACGCGTGATGAGTATGAGGCCACCAAGCGTGCGCTGCAGATTGAGCTTCTGAAGTGGCAGAACTGGACCAAGGAAACCGGCCAGCGCCACATCATCTTGTTTGAGGGCCGTGACGCCGCTGGCAAGGGTGGCACCATCAAGCGCTTCAACGAGCACCTGAACCCGCGTGGTGCGCGCACCGTCGCACTGGAAAAGCCCTCCCCGCGTGAGTCCACCTCCTGGTACTTCCAGCGCTACATTCAGCACTTCCCAGCAGGCGGCGAAATCGTCTTCTTCGACCGCTCCTGGTACAACCGCTCCGGCGTCGAGCGCGTCATGGGCTTTTGCACTGAGTCCCAGCACGCAGAGTTCCTGCGCGAGGTGCCAATGCTCGAGAACATGATTCTTGGTTCCGGTATTTCCCTAACCAAGCTGTGGTTCTCCGTTACTCGTAAGGAGCAGCGCACCCGCTTCGCTATTCGTCAGATTGACCCAGTGCGTCAGTGGAAGCTTTCCCCGATGGACCTGGCGTCCCTCGACAAGTGGGACGACTATACCCGCGCGAAGGAGGAGCAGTTCCGCTACACGGATACTGAAGAGTCGCCGTGGATCACCATCAAGTCCAACGACAAGAAGCGCGCCCGCATCAACGCTATGCGCTACGTGCTCTCTAAGTTCGAGTACACCAACAAGGACCATGAACTGGTCGGCGAGCCTGACCCGCTCATCGTTATGCGCGGCCGTGACCAGATTGGTGACTAACGTTTGTTTCGCCGTGAGGCTCTAGGTTGGCTCTAACGCCGAAAGGCTGGATGCACGATGCATCCAGCCTTTCGCTTTGCGCCTCATCGCCCTAAGTGCCAGATCGTGGGCCTACGATGGCTAAATCTTCCCACGAGTTGGCATTTAGGCAGGCACGCCGGCGAGAAAACGCCGCTGCAGCCTATTCCGCAGAGGAAAATCGGCGGCAGGCCGGGCCTAGTCCCACGGCTCAATTGGATTGCCCTGCCATACTGAGTTGGCGGGCACGCGGTCGCCGCGCATGACGAGCGAGCCGGGGCCGACGGTGCCGGCGTCGCCAAGCAGCGATGCTGGCAGTGCGACCGAGTGGGCAGCAAGGGTCGCGCCGTCTTCGATGGTGACGGTATCCAAGCTCATCACGCGGTCCTGGAAGAGGTGGGTCTGCACCACGGTGCCGGGGCCCACGGAAGCGCCCTTGCCCACGTAACAGAGGTCCGTCTCCGGGAACCAGTAGGAATCGATCCAGGCGCCCGCGCCGATCTTTACGCCCAGCGCGCGCAGTCCGAGATTGATCTCCCCAGCGCCCAGCGTGTGCTGGAAGAACCACGGTGCAGCGACGGCCTCAACGAAGGTGTCCTGCAGCTCATTGAGCCATACGAACGCGGACCACAGTGGGTGGTCGGCCGCGCGGTGCTTGCCCACGCAGATCCACTTCACGGCCACGGTGATAGCCATGCTGACCGCGCCAATTGCCATAAGCAGCAGTCCAGAGACAGCCCAGGCAAGGCCCACACCGTAGTTATCCACGAGCACGTACATGGTGGCTAACGTTGCTGCCAGCAGCATCGCCGAGGTCATCGGCGCGAGCAGGCGCATGGTCTCAACGAGACCGCGGGCCGCCTTCACTCCGAAGCCAGGGTTATAGGTCAGGGACTCGCCCTGTACGCCCTCAACGCTGGCCTCCACGCGGCGCATGCGCTCCGGCGGCGAACCCCACCAGTTCGAGCCCGACTTGGACTTCTTCGGCGTCGAGGAGAGCACCGCAACCAGCGAGTTCTTACCCAGCTTGCGGCCCGGGCCCGTGATGCCGGAGTTGCCCACGAAGGAGCGCTTGCCGACCTTGGTCTCGCCCGTGAGCATCCAGCCGCCGCCCAGCTCGTAGCCGCCGATCATCGTGTCGTCGGCCAGGAAGGCGCCGTCCTTGATGTCCGTCAGCTTCGGAATCATCACTGCTGTGGAAATCTCCACGTCTTTGCCGATCTTCGCGCCCAGCGAGCGCAGCCACGTCGGGGTTAGCTGCGAGGCGTAGAGCGGGAAGAGCGTCGTGCGGGCTTCGTCCATGAGACGCTCAACGGACCACAGGCGCCAGCCGGCAGCAGACCGTACCGGAGCCACGCCAGGCTTGAGGCCGATGGACAGAATCCGCACGCCCAGCCAGGTCTGCGCCATGAAGCAGGCGAATGCCGCCAGTGCGCCTAGCGGCGCGAAGAAGATCGAGCCGATGAAGTCGTTGCCCGCGGTCATGCTAAGGCCTGCGACAACGACGGCCGCGCCCACAGCGAGAGCTACCACCGGCTGGATGGCCAGCAGGATCGACGTTGCGCCGTAGAACGCAACCCACCACGGGCGGCGCTTCGGCGGCTCGGCGGGGAAGCGGTGCTTGGAGCGGCCTACCTTCTTGGCAGGCGAACCGGACCAGCGCTGACCGTCCTTGATCTTCTTTCGAGCCGTGACCGTGGAGCCGGCCTCCACGTGGGCGTACTTGTCCACATTGGTGCCCGGCAGCAGGGTAGATCGCGCACCAACGCGCGCGCCTTCGCCAACGTTGATGGCGCCAACGTGCAGTACGTCGCCGTCGAGCCAGTAGCCAGAAAGATCCACTTCCGGCTCGATAGCCGCGTGGTCACCCAACTTGAGCAGGCCCGTCACCGGGGGAAGAGAGTGCAGGTCAACGCCGCGGCCAATCTTCACGCCGAGTAGGCGCGCGTAGTTGTTCACCCACGTCGCGCCCGCAATCGAGCGCGAGCCCGAGGCATCAGCCCAGCGCTCCGCGGCCCAAATGCGCAGGTGCGCCGAGCCTCCGCGCGGGTAGTCGCCCGGCTTGATTCCCGCAGTGATAAGGCGCGCGCCGATGCCGCCTATCGGGATGCGGCCAATCGGAGTCGCAAAGAGCACCACCATGACGGCAACCAGCCACCACGGGGTAGTCAGCGCCCAATCCGCACCGAGCGCGTTCGCCACATTCGAGCCAAGCAGCAGCCAGGTCAGCCACGAAGTCGCAGCCAAGGTCATCACCGGAATCTGGATGAGCGTCTGCACCACGCGCGTGCCCATGCCCACCTTGCGCACCGTGCGTTTGGGCGCAGCCGAAGGCCGCTCCTCGACGCCGCCGATGTGCTCGGCCAGCGAGCCTAGGCGCGGGTGGTCGTAGAGGTCACGCACCGCCACGGTGGGGTAGCGCTCACGGATGCGGCCTACCAACGTCGCCGCGGCCAGGGAGGTACCGCCCAGGGAGAAGAAGTCCGCGTTCTCATCCGAGACAGAAACGCCCAGCGTCTCCACCCACAGCTGTGCCAGCCACTGCTCGGTCTGGGTAAGGCCCGCGGCCTCCACACCAACGCCTGGAAGTGGCCACGGCAGGGCCTTCTTATCCACCTTGCCCGAGGTGCGCACCGGCAGCTCTTCCATCACGCAGATGCGCGGGACGAGTGCAGCCGGCATGGTCTCGGCCAGACGCTCGTGCGCGGCTTTTTCGTCAAAGCCCTTCGCCTCATCCTCCAAGGAAACGTAGCCCACCAGCACGGACTCGCCGCCCGGCGTCTTCTGCACTGCCACCGCGGAGTTATAGACGTTCGGCAGGGCCGCCACGTTGGCTTCAACCTCGCCGAGCTCGATGCGCCTGCCGCCAATCTTGACCTGGTCATCGATACGACCTACGAAGTACAGGCCGTCTTCCTCCAGACGGACGTGGTCGCCCGTGCGGTACGCGCGCTCCCACGCCATCGAGTCCAGCGGCGCGTACTTTTCCGCATCCTTTGCCGGATCCAGGTAGCGCGCCAAGCCGACGCCGCCGATAACCAGCTCGCCGACCTCGCCCACGCTCACCGGGGAGCCTTGCTTATCCACGACCACCAAGTCCCAGCCGTTCAAAGGCAAGCCAATGGAAACCGGCTGACCCGGCACCATGCGCTGGGCACAAGCGACGACCGTCGCCTCCGTCGGGCCGTACGTATTCCACATCTCACGCTCGTCTGTTGCCAGGCGGTCTACCAGCTCCTGCGAGCAGGCCTCGCCGCCGACGATGAGCAGGCGGATATTGTCCAGCGCCTCTGCCGGCCACAGGCCCGCCAAGGTCGGCACCGTGGAAACAACCGTGATGTCGCGGCGGATGAGCCACGGGCCTAGGTCCATGCCGGAGCGCACCAAAGAGCGTGGCGCCGGCACCAGGCAGGCACCGTGGCCCCAGGCCAGCCACATCTCCTCACAAGAAGCGTCGAATGCCACTGACAGCCCGGCTAGCACACGGTCGTCGGGGCCCAGCGGGCCATGTGGGTGATCGACCAAAAACAGTGCGGCCTCGGCATCCACGAAAGCGGCCGCGGAGCGGTGGGTGACGGCCACGCCCTTCGGCTTGCCCGTGGAACCGGAGGTAAAGATGATCCACGCGGTGTCATCCGGCGTCGGTGCACCCTGGTGGGCGTCCTTTCCTACGCGCTCAGCTGAACGCAGCGATCGGAAGCCCTCATCCGTAAACAGGCCATCGATGTCGGCCTCGCCAAAGACCATCTCGGCGCGCTCGTCGGGATCGTCTGCGTCGACCGGCACATAGGCCGCGCCCGCAGCCAAGGTGGCCAGAATCGCGAGATAGAGCTCTCGCTTGCCGGAGGTCATGCGGATGCCGATGCGGTCGCCGCGGCAGACGCCGTTGGCCTGCAGCTCGGCGGCCCATGCCTGGACATCGGTGATGAGCTCTGAGTAGGTGAGCACCTCGCCGTCGTCAAGCGCGGCGGCGTCCGGGTTTAGCTCTGCAGTGGTTTGCACGATGTCCCACAGTGTGCGCTCGCGCGGCGCGCGATCCCGCAACAGGTATTGCTCCGGAACATGCACGAAGCCCGCGCCGGGCTGCCGGGAATCTAAAAGGTCTTCGGGCAGCGCGTGGCGCCCGGTACTAGCGTCCTCTTCCGCCATTTAAGCATCACCCTCGCTTGAAGACATGATGGCGCGGGCCAGCTTGCGCAGGTGCTTGAGCTGCTTGGAGGTGGACTCGTCGAGGGCTTCGTCCTCGGCTGCGGCGACGAGCTCCGCGAGCTCCTTGTGGGCCTTCACGCCTTTCTTGGTGGAAGCCACGATCTGACGGCGGCGATCCTTCGGGTCGCGCTCGCGCTTGGCCCAGTTGCGCTCCTCCAGGGAATCGATGAGGCGCACCATGTCGGAGGCGTCGATCGCGAGGGTCTCGGAGAGCGCGGACTGGGAAGCAACGTCACCATCGACGAGGCAGGTAAGTACCCAGTACTCGCGGATGGTGGTCTGCCGGGTGCTGAGCGCTTGCTCGACGCCGTCGCGGGTGCGGCGGCGGAGGCGCTCCAGCTGGAAGGAAGGAGACTCTAGGAGCGCGGTAGGGATGGAAATAGAATTCAATGAAGGCATGCCGATGATTCTAACGCGCCTACGGCGGAACACCTAAATTATGGGTTATGGCCCATTAGTTTTACGCCGAGGCTAGCTTCTGAACAATGAGGGTGTTAAGGGATACGCCCTCTCGCTCCGCTTCAATGGTGAGGCTCCGGTGGAGCGATTGAGGGATGCGAAGGTTGAACTTTCCGGAAAAGCTGCGTTGGCCAAAAGGTTCTGGGGCTTGCTCATTGTTGCGTTGCATATCTTCTAGAGTTTCTTCGACGATGCTGCGCAGCTCGGACTCAGCGGTAGCTGCAGTGGAGTCGAGCCATGACAAGGAGGGGAACTCTAGGACTGTGGCAACGAATTCTCCATCCTCTTCGGACCACGCGGTTTGGTAGGTGTATTTGTCTGCGAGGTTCATGGTCTGCTCCTAGAAATAGAAGTCGCACTCAAGTTGCAGCTCAGAGAAGCGAACATTATTCCGAGAAGTCCGCATCTTGATGAGGATCTTTTCTATCTTTGAAACCACACTTTAGTGGTACCGAAAATAGTACTACTACTGGTTGGGGTAAACCATGGGGCGGCCCTGGGCTTTCCACGCATCCGTGCCGCCGTCGACGTTGATGACGTCCCAGCCCTTGGTGTGCTCCAAGTACTGGCACACCTGCATGCTGCGTCCGCCTAGGTGGCAGATGACGTAGATGTCTCGGTCCGGGTCAATCTCGTCGAGGCGCTCGACGAGGTCTCCCATCGGGATGTGCGTGGCGCCCTGGGCGTGCTCGGTGTTCCACTCGTGGTCCTCGCGGACGTCGATAAGCTGGGCGTTCTCTGGTACTTCCTGGGGCGTTACGTTTCTCATGCCCCATACCCTAGTCACGCGTTGGGCCTAGTGCTGTTCCTCCACTCGCCGCGTCCAGGGAAGGGCTTCAAACTCCGCGCGGTCTCCGTTCACAAACCGCTCAAGGAGGGACAAGGCTTCGTCGATGTCCTCAAGGAGCATCTGGAAGTTTTTCTCCTCACCGTTGTTGTGGCCCCATTCGACGAGGTAACGTGCCGCTCCTGTTTCTGAGGGTTGCACGCGGTCGACCTGGCAGTAATCGCCCGGGACTATTCGGTCAAAGGCCGCTACCCACGCTCCCACTTCGGGGAAGCCGTCCTGGCGAACTGCTTCGAGAAGGTCATCGTTGAAAAGATATGCAGCTGAGCCGAAGACCGTGGCATTGACCATGAAGCGCTCTTCCTCAGGGATATCTGAGGATGACTTCTGATCTTGCCAATTCACTTTGTCTACCAATTGCGCTGGGGAGTAGGTGAATTCAACCATCAAATCCAGAGCAAGGGGCAGTGGGATGGATGGGATTTCGTGTAGGTTCCCGTCGGGGGTGACAAGGTCAAGCGAAACGTTGTCGCCCGTATAGGTTGTTTCCAAGGTATAACGCTCCTGGAAGTCCACCTGACTCCCGGATCGAACCTCAAGCCTCCATCCTGTGAAGAGGCGAAGCCCTGCCTCGAGTACGGAGGAGGATGTAGTCACCTCCCAGGTGTTCACATACAACTTATCCGCGAGTAGCTTCAACTGGCAGCTCTCAGCCCCTGGAAGCGGCTTGCCCGACGGGTTATACAGCGCCAGGGAATCATCGACAACAAGCGAAATGCCATAGTCCTGTGCCAGATGAGTTAGTCTCTCGATCGTGACCGTCCTGACGTCAGCAGGGATGAGCAGCCGAGTAAGTGCTTGGGCCTCTACCTGTTCCTCAGCGAGGAGGATTTCGCTTCCGAGCTTTGTGTTAATCCTCTCAATGTATTTCTGCATCCGAGGGCTGGGCTCGCCATTATGGTCAGCGCGGATGCGGTGCATCATGCATACTGATGCTTCAGTCCACTGTTCCTCGCGCTCTGGTAGCTCCATTGCTGTGACCGTGGTGTACGGCGCGGGATCCGAAGATGAAGAGTCCGGGAAGACCGTGGAAATCATCTCGCCGTTGCCGTCTAAATAGTGCTCCGCCACTGCGATGACTTCGTCTGCAATATCGAAGGTCTGCACATTGTCGGTGCCGAGGTTATCGTAAACCTTTGCGGTCCACTGTCCCTGTGTATTGCGGCCGTAGGCCAGGGAAAATGTTGGCCATTTGTGCAGGTGGACCATCACGCCTTCGGGGAGCTCCTTCACCGCGTCCAGCCGGCGCCAGGGTGTTTCGTGGCGGAATGAAGGATCCAGGATAGGTTTTGATGCGCGCTGAGAAAGCGGCTCCCATGCGAATTCTTCGATCAACGGGTTGCGATCACTGAAGGAAAGCAGAGTTTCTCGTGCTTCTTCGTAAGTATCGACAGTGAGTGTGCGGAATACCGGTTCAGTGGCCTCTGGAGGGAGGCTGGACCATATCAGTTCGAACTGGCCGCTTGCGCGCACGTGCATGGACATTTCGAGGCCGTAGCTTCGTTCTTCCGAGCCATAGTTGATTACCTGAATCCACGTCTGTTCGGGCATCGGCAGGCGGAGTGCGTCTTCAAAGGCGCGATCAAGCATAGGTCTGCTGACCTGTCGCCACATAGTTCCCATGCAGTTCCTGATGGAGGAAAGGCCATTGCTGCTCGTGGGGATTCCAGTCGCATTAAAGAGGATGTCTGTGGTTCCAATGAAGACCACCAAGCCGTGGTAATACGCCAACAAAGCTAGCTTTTCTTGGAGCTCTAAATTGCTGGAATCCATCGTGACCGTGACGGCCGAATGCGCGGGCACGTCCTGTCCGAAGAGCTTGGAGAGTGCCGCCGATGCCTCTTCCATTTCTGGATCCGGCTTACGAAAGGAATCCAGCCCTTCCGTCTGTATTAACTCCAGAAAATAGTCATGGTCGGCAATTAATTCTTTCTTAAAGCGCACGATGTTGAGCTGCACGTCCATTAAGCGGGGTCCTTCCGGGGTGGGTTGGGCAAGGGCACGAACAAGCTTATATGTCTTGCGTCACAGTTTTCTTGGGATCCTCTGGACGGTCTCTGTCAGGGCGCTCTTGTCGACGGTGGGCGGGCGCGGGCTTTAGCGGTGCGCTGAAAGGTACTCCAAGATTGCCTTGACGCGGCGGTTGTCTTCGCTGGGATCTAAACGCAGCTTGGTGAAGATATTGGAGACGTGCTTGGCCACCGCGGCGGAAGAAAGGACGAGCTCGGCGGCGATGTCCTTGTTGGACTTGCCGCGGGACATGAGTTCGAGCACCTCGCGCTCGCGCGGGGTGAGCTCACCCAAGCCGCTGCGCCCGGAGCTCATTAAAGCCTGAGCCACGGTGGGGTCGATGACGGTGCCGCCCTGGGCCACCACGTCCAGGCTGGAGAGGAAGTCCCGCACTTCGGAGACGCGGTCTTTCAGAAGGTAGCCGGTGCCGGCATCGGGGGAGTCGAAGAGCTCCACCGCGTATGCGGGGGCCACATATTGGGAGAGCACCATGACGGGCAGGCCCGGGTATGCGTTTCTTAAGTTCACGGCGGCTTTCAAGCCGTCGTCGCCCATGCCCGGCGGCATGCGCACGTCCGTGATGACGATGTCCGGAAGCTCATCGCGCAGCTTGTCCACCACCGCCTCAAGCGCCGGGGCGGAGTCCGCCTGGCCCACAATTAAATGCCCGCGGCGCTCCAACAGGCCGGCGAGGCCCTCGCGCAGAATGGCGGAGTCATCCGCCACGACGATTCTCAAACTCATTGGTGAACTCCTGACTGTCCGCGATCGAGAAGAAGGGGAATCGAGCACGTCAGCCTCGTCGGCCCGCCCGGGGGAGAGCTCAGCGTCATCTCTCCGCCGAAAGCGACGAGGCGCTCGGCCATCCCCGCTAAGCCGTGACCTTGTAAAACCTGTGCGCCACCCGGCCCCTCATCCACCACGGTGATTTTCAAGGAGGCATCCGCGGTCACTAAAACGGAGACCGGCGCGCCGGGCGCGTGCTTGGCAGCGTTGGTTAAAGCCTCCGTGCCGAAGAAGTAGCCGCAGGCCAACACGGAAGCGGATAGCTTGGGCAAAGGATGCGGGGCGAAGACGCTGACGTGGGGGCCGTGGGAAGAAGCAGCGTCGGCAAGCGCGGCCACCAAACCATGATCCTGCAGGACCTGGGGGTGGATGCCGTGCACCGTGGCGCGCAAGGACTTGAGGCCGCGGTCCACGTCCTGCTTAGCAGCGGTGAGGAGCTCGGTGAGGTCAGCGGGGGCGTCGAGAAGAGCCTCGCCCAACTTCATGCTCGCGGCCACGAGGTATTGCTGCGCGCCGTCGTGCAGGTCGCGCTCGATGCGGGCGCGCTCGACCTCGTAAGCGTCCGCGATGGCGCGGCGCGAGGCCGTGAGCTGCGCAATCTGCTGCGCCTGCTGCTGCTCGTGCGTGGTAGGTTGGGGCTTCTTTCGGAACACGGTTCACAGCATATCGGGCGCCCCGAACTACAGGGGTAGTGCTGGCACTACCTTAAAGAGCAACGCTAGGGCTGTTCTTTCCGCGGGCCCGGCACGGTGGAATGAGAGACATGGCACAGACACTTTCCCTGACAGACATCACCAAGGACTTCGGCGGCGGCCCGGTGCTCGCCGGAATTTCCCTCGATATTAAACCGGGCGAGCTCGTGGCCGTCATGGGGCCGTCTGGCTCCGGCAAGTCCACGCTGCTGCACTGCATGTCCGGCGTGCTCACCCCCACGCACGGTAGCGTGCGTTACGGGGACGAGGAGCTCTCCGCGCTTTCCGACGCCCCCCGCTCCCGCACCCGCCTGCGCAACTTCGGCTTCGTCTTCCAGGATGGTCAGCTGCTGCCGGAGCTCAGCAACGTGGATAACGTGGCGCTGCCGGCCATGCTTAACGGTATGGGGCGGGGTGCGGCCCGCAGGCGCGCGATGGAGCTTCTCGATCAGCTGGGCCTGGGTGGCCTGGCGGACCGCCGCCCGGCGCAGGTCTCCGGTGGCCAGGCCCAGCGCGTGACCATTGCGCGTGCGCTGGTGGCGAACCCAGGCGTTGTCTTCGCCGACGAGCCGACCGGTGCGCTGGATCAGTCCACCGGCCACGAGGTCATGCAGATGCTCACCACCATCGTGCGCCAGGCCGGGGCGAGCCTGGTCATGGTCACGCATGACCCGAAGGTGGCCGATTGGATGCAGCGCCGCGTGGAGATTCGCGATGGCATCATTCACGACGACCGCCGCCTGGGGGTGATTCGATGAACACCGCCACCTTGGTCTATGACCTGCAGCGCGAATCCATTCGCGCGCGCTCGGGCACGGGCATCGTCTCTCTATTGGCGATTGTGAGCCTGACCATCGGTTCCGCCATTGCCTTTTTGGTTGCGGGTGGTACCTGGATGTTTTGGGAGCGCGCCCAGCACGTCGAGGACGCCGCGCCCGCCCTCAAGGAGGCCTTTGGCAACGAGATGGAGGCCTTCCTTTATCCCTGGTTCGCCCTGGCTCTCTTTGCCTGCGCGTTCATCCTTCCCGCGCTGTTTAACCTCACCTCCCAGGCCGCCGTCCTGGGTGCGTCCGGCAGGGAGCAGCGCCTGGCCACCCTGCGCCTGCTGGGCTTAAGCTCCCGCCAGGTGGAGCGCATGGCAATTGTGGAAACCGGCCTCCAGGCGGTGATCGGCATCGTGCTCGGCGGGCTGATTAGCCTACTCGTCGCACCGGTCTTTACCCAGCTGGACTTCCAGATGCGGCCCATTGATCTGACAGAGATTCTGCTGCCCTGGTGGGGATATATAGCCGTGGCCGGTGTGCTTTTCCTCCTGGCCATCGGCGCGGCACTGTACGGCATGCGCCGCGTGCGGGTGAGCCCGCTGGGCGTGGCCAAACGCCAGATGCCCGCGGCCTACCGCTGGTGGCGCGCCATCGTCTTCCTCATCATCGTGGCAGTCGGCGGCGTGTTCCTCACGGGCAAGGCGGGCCCGCCCACCGCGATGGTCGTCGTGGTCATGTTTGGCATGCTGATGAGCATCAACCTCATCGCGCCTTTCATCCTGCAGCTGGGCGCGCACGTCTTCTCCCTCTTCCCCGGAACCGCGCACTTCGTGGCCTGCCAGCGCGTGGCGGGCAATGCCCGCCCGGCATGGCGGCGCAGCGCTGCCATCGGCTTCTTCGGCTACCTGGCCGGCTTCCTCGTTGCCGCGCCCCTGGGCTCCGATGCCTTGGCCTCGGTGCTCAAAGAAGATCCCGGGATGAACGTGGTGTTCAAGGACATCTCCACTGGCGTTGTACTAACCCTCGTCTTCGGCTTCACGTTGACCACCATGTCCATCATCCTGGGGCAGGTTTCCGGCATCTTCGAGGACAAGGAGCTCATCCGCTCCCTGGATCTCATGGGCGTGCCGCGTGGCTTCCAGTTCCGGTCCGGCGCCCTGACGATCATGGGGCCGGTGGTGGGCTTGAGTTTCTTCGGCTTCCTCTTCGGTGGCGGTATCGCCTCGCTGATGTTCTTCTCCAGCGTCGATTCAAGCGACGTCGACGTGAGCGCTCGCCTGCTTATGGCCTTCGGCTTCTTGGCAGTGGGCTGGCTGGTTACGCTCCTTGCCATCGTGATTGTGGAGCCTCTCCGCGGTTACGTGTTGCGCACGGGACGGCGAAAAGAATGAAAACGGTACTGAGAATCTTCGGTGGACTCTTTCTGGTTGCCTTCATCGCCGTGCTCGCGGCCGTGTATTTCTTCGGCCCTTCCTATGGCGGGGCGTTGTTGGGTAAGTCCTACTTCCTCTTCAACGCCAGCGAGAAGCGCATCAACACCGCGATGGTGGATACTGCAGCAATCACCGGAATCTATGGCGAGAGCGAAGAATTCCAGCGCGCCCGCGAGGCTTTCAAAAAGGACCCCACGAACGCCGAACTCCTCGATGCCGCCATCGATGCCGCCGGCGGCAAGCACTCCAAGGTCTTTAACACCGAGAAGGAAAAGGCCATCGACAACGCCGAGCCCTCGGTTTCCTTCGAGGACGGCATCCTGCGCGCCACCGTCCCGTCTATCGGCCGCCACGATGATGGCCAGGCCTATGCCGATACCTTGGCTCAAGGCCTGACTGCCCACCCGGAGGCCTGTGCCGCCGTGGTGGATCTGCGTGGCAACGACGGCGGCGATATGGGCCCGATGTACGCGGGCTTAAGCCCCCTGCTGCCGGATGGCACCGCGCTCTCCTTCGTCAGCCGCATGGGCACATCTGACGTGGTCATCGACGGCAATTCCGTCACCGGCGGCGGCACGCCCACCACCACGTCGGGCGGCAAACTTGAGGTTCCCGTCGCCGTGATTACCGACGACGAAACCGCCTCCTCCGCCGAAGCCACCCTCCTGGCCTTCCGCGGGCTGGACAACGTGCGCACCTTCGGCGAGCCGACCGCCGGCTACGCCTCCGCGAACGTGGTTCTGGATTACCCGGACGGCCGCTCGCTCATGCTCACCACGGCCAAGGACAAGGCGCGCACCGGCGAGGAATTCGCCGAGGACCCCATCGCCCCCGATGCCCCGGAATCCGAGCTCGATTCTTGGCTCGCTTCCCGCTGTGGCTCCTAAGCACGTTGCGGCTTCCTAGCCGCAACGCTCGCCTTCCCACCGCCAGTAGTGGTGCCACTTCCACGGCGGAGGAACGAACTCGCCCCGCCGTTTGATGACCGCGAGGACCTGGTGCACAGCGACGTCAAGGTGGTGCTCAATCGTGGCGGCGGTGAAGTGGAGGGGCAGGTAGCCGCGCTGGATGGCGTCGTTAAGCTTCTGGCGGTCGATTTCGAAGCGCTGCCGGTTCTCGCCTTTGTGATACGCATAGCCGTCCACCTCGATGGCAACCTTGTGTTCCTCTAGCACCAAGTCCCAGCGGTAGGGCCCAACCCGCACGTTGTTGCGGACTTTGACGTGGGGTTCAAGGCCCCGGGTGAGGTCGCGCTCCGGCTTGCTATCCGCCCCGACGATGGCCTTCTCCAACACCTCACGCGTGTGCTTGGGCAGGCGGCGAAAGTCCAGCTGCTCGGTCTCGATGCGCGAGCGCCCGTGTGGCCCAGCGAAGAAGGCCTCGATGAAGGCCACGCCATCCTCCTGCGCCATGGCCTCAATGCATTGCAGCGGGCTGCACACGTTTACCCCGTTCATACTGCCCAGCGCCTTGGGCCGTGCCCGCCGGCTGCGGAAATACGTGCTTGATGCCATCGTTCCTGCACGCAGGAAGTGAAGCGGAAAAGTCAGTTCTTGGCCAAGATACTGCTGAGCGGCGGAATAGCCGTCTAAAGCTGAGTCCGGCCAGCGCCGCGAGACGACTTCAGCGAGCTCGCGCGGCGTTGGCACCGCAGATAAATACAGACCGCGGCAAATCTTGATTGCCTGCCCCTTAGCAGCGCGGCGAGTCCCCGCGCGTCCCTCGAAAATTTCCATGTGCCCCCGACGAGTACGTTTCTAACAAATAAGCCCCCAGAAACCGCTGTTTTCGGCCCCCTATTTGATCGAATCGTACGTCACGAACGAGGAGTTGTCGCGGTGACAAAGAAAAAGGACGTTTCGATCAACTAAGGCCTCTCAAACCCTCGGATTTTGAGCCCTATTTGATCGAAACGTCCCTAGAAACGTGAATTACTTGAAGCGAGCGATAGCCTCTTCGAGGATCTTCTCCGCCTCAGCCTTGTCGCCCCAGCCAGAGCCGGTAACTTCCTTGTTCGGCTCCAAGTCCTTGTAGTGGACGAAGAAGTGCTCGATCTCGTCCTTGATGGAATCCTCAACATCGTTGATGTCCTGGTAGCGCTCCCAGCGAGGATCATCGATGACGCAAAGCAGCTTGTCGTCGCCGCCGGCCTCGTCGGTCATCTTGAAGACGCCGAGGACGCGAGCCTCAACAACAACGCCCGGGAAAACTGGCTCCGGCAGGATAACGAGAGCGTCGAGCGGGTCACCGTCCTCACCCAGGGTGTGGTCGATGAAACCGTAATCAGCCGGGTATGCCATTGGGGTGAACAGGTAGCGGTCGAGGTGAACCTTGCCGGTCTCGTGGTCAACCTCGTACTTGTTGCGGGAGCCCTTTGGGATCTCGATGGTTACTTCAACGCTCACTGCGTATTCCTCCATACAAATTGTGGGTACTGGGGGATTGCGGCCGAGAATATTCGGCATCATCAATCGCTGCCAATAGTCTACCGTGCCCCATTATCGCGCTAGGGTGAAAGGCGATGAAAGCGAAGCATATGTGGTGGACGGGCACGGCCGTGGTGATGGCCGCTGCCATTGCAGGCACGGCTGCACTTGGGGTAAACATCCAGAGCGCCTACAACAATTTGGACCACGGGTCCCCATATTCCCAGCCCACGCCGGCGACCCCTTTGCAGGTTGCCCAGCCCGGCGATGTGGATTTAGAAGCGCTGAAGGCCCGCCTTGATTCCCAGGCCAAGGACCCCGCGTTGGCGACGTTCGGCGCGCAGGTCATCGACACCACCAGCGATGAGGTGGTGTGGGAGCGCGACGCCCAGCGCCCGCTGACGCCGGCATCTTCCACCAAGGTGTTAACCCTTGCCGCAGCCACGTTGGCGCTCGGCGAGGACGAACGGATCACCACGCAGGTCCTGCAGGGCGAGCAGGAAGGCACGGTTGTGCTGCGCGCGGCTGGCGACGTCTGGATGACCTCCGCACAACTCGATGACCTTGCCGCCCAGGTGGGCAACGCTAAGCGCGTGGTGCTGGATACTTCCGCATGGGCAGGCCCGCAACAGGCGCCGGGTTGGGATCCCGAGAATGTCGACGAAGGCTTCGTGGCGCCTATGCAGCCCGCGATGCTTTACGGCGGCCGCCTCGGCGCCACGACTGGCGACGTCCCGCGTAGCCACACCCCGGCCACGGATCTTGCGCATGCACTGGCAAAACGCTTAGGCACCGACAAGGTCGAGGAAGGCGATGCTCCGCAGGCCGGCGTCGTGCTCGGTGAGGTACACTCCGCGCCGCTGGCCGAACGCGCGCAGGAAGCCGCGAAGCATTCCGACAACGTCATGACCGAGGCCATTGCCCGCGAGCTGGCCACGGCCCGTGGAAAGGAAGCCAGCTTCCAAGGCGCCACCGAGGCCACCCGCGAGGTGCTCGAAGAAAACGACATCGACTTAAACGGCGTGAATATTAAGGACAACTCCGGGCTGTCCACTGAGAACCGCATCCCGGCGGCAGTGCTGACGCGCATCATGGACATCGCCGCTACGAACGACACCCTGCGCCCCCTGCTGGGCTATCTTCCGCTGGCCGGTGGCGAGGGAACCTTGTACGAACGCTACGGCGATTCGCCTGCCCGCGGCTATGTTCGCGCCAAGACTGGCACGCTGACCGGCGTCTCTGCGCTGGCTGGTACCGCACAGGGCCAGTCCGGCCACGTCTATGCCTTCGCCTTTTTGGTCAACGACGGTGACATCTTGGCCGCCCGCAAGGCCCAAGACGCGCTGGCCAGCGTGCTGCATGAGTTCTAAATACGCGGCAAAGCCCTTCTGGCCGCGAGTTTCGCCAAACTTTCTGGCCTGCCGCCGCGCGGTGGTGGAGTGGGCGCAGGAGGCAAAGCCACAAGAAAGCATCGCCGTGGGGCTCTCCGGCGGCGCTGATTCTCTGGCACTGACCGCGGCCTTGGTGGCCGAGGGCTTCGAGGTACAAGCCCTGTGCGTCGATCATGGCCTGCAGCCGGGTTCTGCGGAGCAAGCCGGGAAGGCCGCCGGCCAAGCAGAAAGCTTGGGCGCGCGGGCAGAAGTACTGAAGGTGGAGGTTGCAGATCGAGGCTCCCTGGAGGCCGCCGCGAGACTAGCGCGCTACCAGGCTTTCGCCGGAGCGACGCGGCTGCCCGTGGCCGTGGCGCATACCGCCGACGACCAGGCCGAGACCCTGCTGCTTGGCGCGCTGCGCGGCAAGGTCGCCGGCATGCTGCCTGCCGCCGAGATTGAGGGCGTGCGCGTGGTGCGCCCCCTGTTGCAGGTCCGCCGCGCGCAGACGCTTGCCGCCTGCGAAGAGCTGGGCCTTGCGGTTTGGCATGACCCGCAAAACCGCGATACCTCCTTCCGCCGCGTGGCGCTGCGCCGCGAGATTATCCCGCAGCTTTCCCAGCTGATTGGAGGAGACTCCGTGCCCGCACTCGCCCAGGCGGCGGGGGATGCCGCGCTTGACGACGCCGCGTTAAGTAACGCGGCGTTGAGTAAGGCGGCGTTAAGCAACGCGGCACCGGGAAGCGAAGGCCTCGACGCTGCGGAGTTGGCAGCTCTTAGCGAACCGGTGCGACGGCGTATCCTGGCTGCGTGGCTGCATGAGCAGGGGGCGGAAGTAACCCGTGAGGTGCTGCGCGGCGTCGGCAAGCTGTGCACCAACTGGCACGGACAGGGAGGCGTGGCCGTGGCACCGAGCCTGAAAGAGCAAAAAATCATGGGGCAGAGGTTGGAAGTAAGAAGGGTTGGTGGCAAACTGGCACTATTGCCCGGTCACTAAAGGAGCGCAAGCGTGCACGACAAAAAAGATTTCAACGTCCCAGCAAATGCTTACGGCAAAGACGTCGAAGCCGTCCTCATTGGCGAGGAAGAGCTGCAAGCACGAATCCAGGAAATGGCGGATAACGTAGCCGCTAAATATAAGGACGCAGAGGAAGAACTCATCCTCGTTTGCGTGCTCAAGGGAGCCGTTTTCTTCATGACGGACTTCGCGCGCAAGCTGTCTATTCCTTCCCAGATGGAGTTCATGGCGGTTTCTTCCTACGGCAACGCCACCTCCTCTTCCGGCGTGGTCCGCATCTTGAAGGACCTTGACCGCGACATCGAAGGCCGCGACGTTCTAATCGTTGAGGACATCATCGACTCTGGCCTCACCCTGTCCTGGCTGATCCGCAACCTCAAGGGCCGCAACCCGCGCTCCCTCGAGGTGGTCACCTTGCTGCGTAAGCCGGAGGTCATTCGTGCCGAGATCGATCTGTTCGATGTTGGATTCGATATTCCGAACGAGTTCGTCATCGGCTACGGTCTCGACTACGCGGAGCGTTACCGCGACCTGCCTTACGTCGGCACCTTGCATCCAGACGTCTACACCAACAAATAGGGATTACTAGGTACAAATAGGTACTAATGAAAAACAAGAAACTCCTTCGCTACGGCGGAATCGCAGCGCTTGTACTCGTAGCGCTTTATGCATTCACCTTCTTTACCAACGATGCACGCAACTACGTCCAGGTGGAGACATCCGTAGCGGTCAAGCAGCTGACGGACAAAAACGTCGCTGAGGCGCAAATCGACGACCGCGAACAGCAGCTGCGCCTCAAGCTCAAAAAGCCAGTGACGGTGGAAGAGCGCGAGGGCGTCGAAGAAATCATCGCCAAGTACCCGGCCCGCGCCGGCGAACAGATCTTTAACTCTGTTAAGGACTCCGGCGCGGAGAAGTACCAGACCAAGGTCACCCAGGAATCTTTCCTGGGCTCGATGGTCAGCTTCCTGTTGCCGATGATCATCCTGTTCGCGTTCCTGTTCTGGTTCATGTCCCGCATGCAGCAAAACGGCGGCGGGATGTTCGGTATCGGCGGCTCCAAGGCCAAGGAGCTGACCAAGGACATGCCCACCAACACGTTCGAGGACGTGGCTGGTGCCGATGAAGCAGTGGACGAGCTGCAGGAAATCAAGGATTTCTTGGATGATCCCGAGCGCTACCATGCCCTCGGCGCGAAGATTCCGCGCGGCGTTTTGCTCTACGGTCCTCCCGGCACGGGTAAGACGCTGCTGGCCCGCGCCGTTGCGGGCGAGGCGGGAGTTCCTTTCTTCTCCATCTCCGGCTCGGACTTCGTGGAGATGTTCGTCGGCGTGGGTGCTTCCCGCGTACGCGACCTGTTTAAGCAGGCGAAGGAAAACAGCCCGTGCATCATCTTCGTCGACGAGATTGACGCCGTGGGCCGCCAGCGTGGCTCCGGCACCGGCGGCGGACATGACGAGCGCGAGCAGACCCTGAACCAGCTGCTGGTGGAGATGGACGGCTTCGGCGACCGCGAGGGCGTCATCCTCATCGCGGCCACCAACCGCCCAGACATCCTGGACCCGGCTCTGCTGCGCCCGGGCCGCTTTGACCGCCAGATCCCGGTCACGAACCCGGACCTGGCCGGTCGCGAGCAAATCCTGCGCGTGCATGCGAAGGATAAGCCGCTGGCCAAGGAAGTCGACGTCGCCCAGCTGGCCAAGCGCACCGCCGGTATGTCCGGCGCGGACCTGGCTAACGTCCTGAACGAGGCTGCACTTTTGACCGCCCGCATTGGCGGCAATGTGATTACTTATGACGCTCTCGAGGAGGCCACCGACCGCGTCGTCGGCGGTCCGCGCCGCCAAGGCAAGATCATCTCCGAGCACGAGAAGAAGGTCACCGCGTACCACGAGGGCGGCCACACCTTGGCCGCTTGGGCGCTCAAGGACATTGAGCGCGTTTACAAGGTCACCATCTTGGCCCGTGGCCGCACCGGTGGCCACGCGATGACCTCGCAGGAAGACGACAAGGGCATGTACACCCGCGACGAGCTCTTCTCCCGCTTGGTCTTTGCCATGGGCGGCCGTGCTGCCGAGGAGCTCGTGTTCGGCGCGCCGACAACCGGCGCCTCCTCTGATATTGAAAACGCCACCAAGATCGCTCGTTCCATGCTGACCGAGTACGGCTTCTCCCCGGACCTTGGCACCGTGAAATACGGCAAGGAGCAGGGCGACCCATTCGGCTACGGCATGGGCGGCGGTTCCATCGAGTACTCCGAAGACGTGGCTACCCGCATCGACGAGCAGATGCGCTACTTGTTGGATCGCGCGCATCAGCAGGCCTACGACATCTTGGCGGAGCACCGCGACTACCTGGATAAGCTCGCGGAGATGCTGCTGGACAAGGAGACCCTCCGTCGCCCCGACCTGGAGGGCATCTTTGAGGGCATCGAGCCACGCGCGGCTTTCGACGTCTTCCCGAACGAGGACGATCGCTTCCCGCGCCAGGCTGGCCGCGAGCCAGTCAAGACTCCGGCCGAGTTGGCCAAGGAACGCGGCGAGGAGCTGCCACCGCGCATGACTTTGGTTGAGGCTTCCCGTGCGGCACGCGAGCGTCGCCTAGCAGGCCAGGACCCACAGCCCACCGGCGAGATTGGCTTCAACTTTGGCCAGCACGCGGGCGACAAGGTCGATAGCGAGAAAAACACTTTCTTCGCACCAGAAGAAAAACAAGCCGAAAAGCCGGCACAGCCTGCTCCGGCTCCCGAACCTCCCGCTGGCCAGGCCCCGAGCGCCCGCCCGACCCCCGAAATTCCCCGCGTCGGCAGCCGCCACGCCAAGCCGCAGCCTGACCGCGACCAGTGGTCCAGCTTCGGCGAGAACCAGCGTGCCAATAACCCGTACAACGCGCCTCGCTCTGGCAACCAGGGCCAGGCCAGTCCCTACAAGGATTCAGATGAGCAATAACATCCCCGCCAGGGGCGAATTTGATCAGGCCCGCGCGGAGGCAGCGATCCGCGAGTTGCTCATCGCAGTAGGGGAGGACCCCGACCGCGAGGGCCTGCAGGAGACGCCAGCCCGAGTCGCGCGCGCTTACAAGGAAGTCTTCGCCGGCCTGCACGCGGACCCAACCGAGGTCCTGCACAAGACCTTCGCCGAGGAGCACCAAGAACTGGTCTTGGTGCGCGATATCCCGATTTACTCCACCTGCGAGCACCACCTGGTGCCTTTCTACGGCGTGGCGCACATCGGCTACATCCCGGGCCCAGACGGCCAGGTCACCGGCCTGTCCAAGCTAGCCCGCCTGGCCGATATGTACGCCAAGCGTCCGCAAGTCCAGGAGCGTCTGACCTCCCAGATTGCCGATGCCCTGGTGGAGGTCCTCCACGCGCAATCTGTCATCGTGGTCATCGAATGCGAGCACCTGTGCATGGCCATGCGCGGCATCCGCAAGCCTGGCGCTACCACCACGACCTCGGCCGTCCGCGGCGGTTTCAAGTCCAATGCCGCTTCCCGCGCTGAGGTAATGAGCCTTATTAGGAGCTAGAAATGACTGTCAGTGACTTGACCGTCCCGGGCCGCACGCTGGTCATGGGAATCGTGAACGTCACCGAGGATTCTTTTTCTGACGGCGGGCGGTGGCTCAACATCGACGCCGCGATTGAGCACGCCCGCGAATTGGTCGCGGCGGGTGCAGACATCATCGATGTTGGCGGCGAATCCACCCGCCCCGGCGCAGTCCGCGTGGACGCGAAGGACGAGGAAAACCGCGTGGTTCCGGTCATCCGCGCGCTGCACGAGGAGGGCATCAAAACCTCCGTGGATACGATGCGTGCGTCGGTGGCGGCGGCGTCGGCAAGCGCGGGCGTGGACCTCATCAACGATGTCTCCGGCGGGCTTGCGGACCCTGACATGCTGGCCGTGATGGTCGATAGCGCGCTGCCCGTGTGTCTGATGCACTGGCGTACCGTACAGTTCGGCTCCGCCGCCGGCAGTGCGGACCATGGCGGCGATGTCGTGCGCGACGTGCACGAACGCCTAGCGCAGCTGAGCGACGCCGCCCTTGCAGCAGGCGTGCGCGCTGACAACATCGTCCTGGATCCGGGCCTGGGCTTTGCTAAGACCCCGCAGGATAACTGGGCGTTGTTGAAGGCACTGCCGAGCTTCCTTGAGGGCGAGTTTCCGATCCTCGTGGGCGCTTCCCGCAAGCGCTTCCTCGCCGCCATCCGCGAGGACCGCGGCGTGGAAGCCTCGCCCGTGCTCGCCGATCCCGCCACCGCCGCTGTCACCGCGATCTCCGCGCAAATGGGTGCGTGGGGCGTGCGCGTGCACGAGGTCGGCGTCTCCCGCGATGCCGTCGACGTCGCCGCCGCGTGGAACGCTGGCTTGGCCTATTCTGGCGGCGTAAACGCCACCCGTAGCTACACCAACGGCGCTGCGTCTAAGGAAGGAAACCGCTAATGGCAGACCGCATCGAACTGACCGGCCTGGAGTGTTTTGGTTACCACGGTGTCTTCGAGGAAGAAAAGCGCGAGGGTCAGCCCTTCCTGGTGGACATCACCTGCTGGACTGAGTTCCCAACCACAGATGACCTTGCGAACACCGTAAGCTACGCCGAGCTTGCCGACGTCGCGGCGGACATCGTCGAGGGCCCGTCGCGCGATCTCATCGAGACCGTGGCCAACGAGGTGGCCGATACCGTGATGCAGCGTTATGACCTGCTGCATGCGGTCGAGGTGACCATTCATAAGCCGAAGGCGCCGATTCCGCGCACCTTCGCCGACGTCGCCGTCGTGGCGCGTCGCTCGCGAAAGAGCATGCGAGGAGGCAAGTGACGATGCGCGCGGTACTTTCGATTGGCTCCAACATGGATGACCGCCGCGCATTGCTGCAGACGGTCTTCGACGAGTTCGCCGCGGAAACCGTGGCGGCCTCGCCCATTTATTCCACCCCGCCGTGGGGTGTTACGGACCAGGACGAGTTCCTTAACGCGGTGCTCATTGTGGACGTAGAGGAGAGCCCAGTGGAGTTGCTGCGCCGCGGCCAGGCCCTTGAGCAGGCCGCCGAGCGCGTCCGCGGGCGCCACTGGGGCCCGCGCACCCTGGACGTGGACATCGTGCAGGTAGAAGGCGTGACCTCTAGCGATCCGGAACTGACGCTTCCGCATCCTTATGCCCACGAGCGCGCCTTCGTGCTGGTGCCATGGCTGGCTGCGGACCCAGATGCGCGGCTTGGCGATACCCCGGTTGCAGACCTCATCGCTGCGCTCGACCTGGCCGAAGTAGAGCAGGTGAAGCTGGCATGAAGCGGACGTCGATAGGCTGGCTTGTCGGAGTAGGGCTCTTCGTTGCCGCTGCGGCTGCGATTTTGACCTCCCGCTTTTACGGCTCCATGCTGGCCATCCCGGCGACTGTTTCCATTTCCCTGTGGGCCGTGACGGCCGTGTGTGTCTTTTTGACGTGGAAGGTGCGCCAAGCCAAGAGCAAAGAACACGGTATTGGTCTAGATAACTCGCAGCTCAATCCCATGACCATCGCGCAGTTTCTGCTCGTGGGCAAAGCCTCGGCGTGGACCGGCGCCATCGTCGGCGGCGGCTACTTGGGCATGTTGGTCTATGTGCTTCCTCATGCGAATGAGCTGGTGGCCGCCGCTAGTGACCTTACGGGCGTGCTGACTTCCGCCCTCGGCGGCATCGCCATGGCAGTGGCTGGCGTGGTCTTGGAACGCCACTGTGAGGTGCCGCCCGACGCGCTGGGTCAGACTTAGTGGGCTAATTAAAGGATCGGACTGTAAATTGGTTTCCATGACTGCTCCGACCCCTGAACCACAGCAATCCGCCCCCAAGAAAGCAGACGCCGGCTCGATTGGCCTTATTGCACTGGTGATTTTGGCCGTCATCGCCAGCTTGGTCATGCTCATTTCGGGCTCTGCTAGTGCTTTGAAGCTGGCGCTCATCGCCGCATTGTGGGCGGCTGTCCTGGGCTTTTTCATGGTGGTGCGCTACCGCCGTGAGGCCGCGGAATCGGCTGCGCTGCTGGAATCTGAGCGCGCCCGCAAGGTCGAGCCAACCCAGGGTGATTCCGACATTATGGAGGAAATTCGCCGGGAGCTGGCTTCCATCCGCGCCCAGATTGAGGAGCTGTCTGGCCGCGAGTTCACCTATGAGCCAGCCGCGCTGCACGCTGAGGCACGCCGCATCATGGAGCTTGAGGAAAAGACCCGCGAGACAGAGGTCAACTTCACCCAGGCTTCCAAGGGCGCGCCAACTGCCGACGCCGTCGCCGGCCGCCTCGGCTCCCAGCCCAGCGCCCGCGCCCCGCAGCACAACCCGCTGGATGACATCATCTCCCAAAAGGTCCAGCAGCGCGGCCAGCAGACTCAGCAGTCCCAGCAGGCGCAGGCCCAGCAGTCCCAGCAGGCGCAGCGCCAGGCCCAGGAGCGCGCCCGCCAGTCCTTTGGACGTCCGACCTTCCCAGCACAGGGGCAGGCACAGCAGGCACAACAGCCGCAGAACCAGCAGGCGACTGCCCAGCAGCAGCCGCAGGCGAAGCCGGCCTCCGCAAAGCCGAGCCAGCACTTCCCAGGCGGCCAGCCGCAGAAGTCCCCGCAGTCGACTTTCGACACCGCTTCCTTCCAGACCGTGCGCTGGGATGGCCAGCAGTCCTCCCACTCCAAGCCGGCAGAGACCAAGTCCGCGCAGGCTAGCGGCCACCACGCTGCCAACGCCGCGCAGTCTGCTGGCGCACAGCAGGGCCAGCAGGGCCAGCAGGCACAGCCGCAGCCGCAGCAGGCAAGGGCGGCGCAGCACGCTAGCCATAAGCACCGCGCGCCGGAGCAGGAAGGATCCCGCGGCCGTCGCCGTAGCGACGAGCCACGCGAGGGTTCTGTCTCAGTGGCCGAGCTCATGGCCGCAATGAAAAAGAAGAAGTAAATGCGCGCACCGCGGATGCGCGTCGCGCTCTTCGGAAACTCACAAGCCGGCCAGCTTCTCGCTGAGGAGATGCGCATGGTCGGCCACACCGTGGAGCCGCTCACAGAACTAACCGAGCTACAGGACTATCAAGCACTCATCATCGCGCTTGGCGATGCCCGCTTGGAGCAGGCCGTCGACATGCTCGAAACCTACGTGCACGACGGCCTCATCGTGTTTCACACTTGCCTTTCCCGCGGAGTGCAGGTGCTCGATCCCTTAGAGACCCCGCGGCTGCGTCGTCGCCGCCATCGCGCCGTGCCATGCGCGCCGCTGGGCCACCACGACCATCGATGAGCTTGGCCAAACCATCGCCGAGCTGGTGTTGGGGGAGTTCCAAGCCAGCGGGGCGTCGCTAAGCGATAGCGAAAGGCCCGCGTTTGCCGCCCGCGTGTACTATGCCCAGATGATGACCGAGCTGGCCGTGCGCGCGAACGAGGACGTCTTCAGCGAGACTCTGGTCAAAAGCGCCGAGGCCCTCGAAGCGGCCGAAAGCGCCGAAATCATCGCGGCGTATCGGGGCATCACCGAACCCGGAATGCGCCGCGCCTTCGTCGAAGCGGCCCGGCGATTCGGCGAGGTCTTTCGCCGCGAAGAACTAGAAATGTGGGCGCTACAGGAGGAGAACCGATGAACATCGTCGAGGACATCGAACGCATTCGCATGGTGGGCAGCGCCTACCGCAAGACCGGCCGCCGCGTAGTCCTGGTTCCCCTTGGTCGCGGCGTGCACGCGGGGCACCTGGCGCTGGTGCAGGCCGCCCGCCGGATTCGCGGCGCGGTGGTCGTCGTGGCGCTCACCGACCTGCAGGATGCACAGCTGCTTGGCGAAGTCGACGTCGTCTGGCATGCGCCCCAAGCCCCCGAACGCACGCGGATCGTGCCGCAGTGGCATGGCATGGAGGACATTAGCGCTGAGCTAACGCGCATCATTGGTCTGATTGGTGCGCTTGCGCCAAGCGACGTCGTCATGGGCGAGAAGGATTACGAGCTGCTCGTCGCGACCCAGCAGGCGTGCACCGACCTGCACCTGGGCGTGCGTGTCCAGGGCGTGCCGGCGGTACGCATGGCTGATGGCGTGGTGATGAGCCTGCGCAATGCGGACGTGGCGCCGGAGGCTCGCGAGCAAGCTAGTGCGTTGTCGGCGGCGCTGACCGCGGGTGCCTATGCGGCTGAATCTGGTGCTGAGAAGGTACTTGAGGTAACGCGCGAGGTGCTGGCTGCTGCAGGTGTGGAACCGGAGTACTTGGAACTGCGCAGCCGTGACTTGGGCGAGCCGCCGGCTGAGGGCGACGCGCGCCTCTTTGTCGCGGCCACACTCGGCGGGGTGCGGCTGATCGATAGCGTCGGCCTGCCATTGGGTATCGGTTTCCGCAATTTGGAGAACCAAGATAGCTAGTCTGGAACCCATGAAGATTGGATTTCTGGGCGCAGGCGCCATTGGCGGTTACTTTGGCGGCACTCTTTCGCAGGCAGGCCACGAGGTGGGCTACGTAGCCCGCGGCAAGACCCTGGAAGCCCTGCGCTCGGGGCTCACGCTTATCGACGCCTCTGATAACGAAACCTTCATCCCCTCCCCACCGGCGGCGGAAACGTTTGCCGAGCTAATTGAGCAATTGGGCGGACTCGACGTGGCCATTATCGCCACGAAAGCGCTGCCGGGGAATGACACTTTCGGCCCAGATCCGGAATCGCTCACGGGTATTCCCGTGGTGACCACCCATAATTCGGTGGAGATTCCGTACTTGGCTGCAGCGCATTTCGGTGAGGAAAATGTGCTGGCTGGTGTTGCTCGCGTCTTCGCGACCCGCCTGGGGTCGGCGAAGATTAAGCGCAACCCCGGTCCGTTGAGCTTGGCATTCGGCCCGATGACGGGCTCGATTCCGGTGGGGCAGCAGTTGGCCGCTGCCTTGAACGAAGCCGGCGCGCGGGGCAAATATCATGCGGAACCATTGGTCGATGTGTGGGCCAAGGCCATGTTCGTAACCACCACGGGCACTTTGGGCGCATTGGTTGACCGGCCGATTGGTTACCTCATCGACGAAATCCCGGGGCAGTTGGAGGCCTTCATGCGCGAGGTCGAGACCGTCGCTCGAGCGTTGGAGGTCGCGCTGCCGAATAACGTGGTGGAGCAGACGATGGGTTTCGCCCGCGAACAGTATCCGCAGGCCACGACATCAATGCAGCGTGATATCAAGGACCGTTTGCCCAACGAGCTCGATGCCCAGGTCGGCGCCATTCGCCGGATGGGCCAGCGCGCTGGAGTTGCGACCCCGCTCTTCGACTTTGCTCAGGACGTGTTGGAGGCCCAGCTCCGCAACTAGCGCGCCCGCCCTCACTGAGCAAACACCCAGGCCTGGAACTGCACCCCTGGAAACCCAGACCTCCTGTTCGCGGTGCGCTGTCATTTTTCGCGCCCGGACCGCGACCTTGAGGTCTTGGTATCCAGGCCTGGGTAAATGGAAAGTGGTGGAGTAGCGGCGAGGTAGTGCGCGCCACAAATGCAAATGGTGAGGTCACCCCGTAACCACTGAGGCCTGTGTTGGCCAGTGTGATTATTGTTGGGTGACCTCACCATTTGGTCCTCACCATTTAGTTAGGCAGCAGCCAAATGGTGAGGTGGTGGCCAAATGACTAGGCAGCGGCCAAAGGCGAGCGGCGAAAAGGAGAGCGAGCTAGTTAACGCCAATCTTGCCGTCTTTCCATACCACAACCACGGCCGGGCGCGGGGTGGTCTTGCCACCGTCAGGCCAGTGGGAGGTCGCGGCGTCGAAGGTGGCGTCGTCAGCCTCGCCCGGGTGCTGGACGTTGACCATGACGCGGTCGTCGTCAACGATTGGGCCACAGGTCTCTGCGCCGGCCGGAACCGTGAGGAAGCACTTCAGCTCACCGCGGGTATCGCCGCTGGTGGTGACCGCATAGAGGCCGTCGTTGCTGTCCAGTGCGTTGCCGTCAGTGGTAATCCACAGGTTGCCGTGGTTGTCGAAGGCCAGGTTGTCCGGGCAGGAAATCGGGGAGACCTTGGACTTATCGAAACCGCCGAAGTAGGTGTTGGCTTCATTCGGGTCGCCGCAAACCAAGAAGAGGTTCCAGGTGAAGGACTCGCCGACGTGGTCATCATCAATTTCCATGACCATGCCGTTCTTGTTCTCCTTGACTGGAGCCCATTCCTTGGCATCTTCCTTGTTCTTCTTGGCGTTCTCGCCGGTAGCGCCGCGGTAGGAGTTATTGGTCAGCGCCACGTAGACCTTGTGGGAATCCGGGTGGACCTGGATGTCCTCAGGGCGGTCCATCTTGGTAGCCCCCACCTTGTCAGCAGCTTCACGGGTAAAGATCGCAACCTCTTCCGCGCTGAAGCCATCAACGTGAGATTCAAACTTGTTGTTCTCCGTGTCAGAGGTCAGCAGCTTGACCCACTTGCCCTTGCCGTCGAAGGCGCCGTCCTCAGGCAGAACGCCCGAGCCGTCGATTTCGTCCTCAGGGGAGTTGCCCTCCATCACGGCGACGTACAGGGTGCCGTGGTCCAGGATGGAGAGGTTGTGCTCGATGTTGCCCTCTTCGTACTTCTTGGTGGAGATGAACTTGTAGATGTATTCGAAGCGGGAGTCATCGCCGGAGTAGCAGACCACGGTGCCGTCATCAGCGATGTGGATGTTGCCTGCCTCGTGCTTGAAGCGGCCCAGCGCGGTGTGCTTGACCGGAGTAGAGGTTGGGTCCAGCGGGTTAATCTCAACGATCCAGCCGAAGCGGTTTGGCTCGTTTGGCTCCTTGGAGCAGTCGAAGCGGTCGTCGAAGCGCTCCCACTTGCGGGCGGTTTCCTTGTCCTCAATACCGAAGCGCTCCAGCGACTTCTTTGCCTTCTCGTCCTTGATATCGCCAGCAGCGAAGTACTGGTCAAAGTTCTCCTCGCCAGACAGCATGGTGTTCCATGGGGTCACGCCGCCGGAGCAGTTGTTCAGCGTGCCGCTTACGGTCTCACCCTTTGGATCGGCCTTGGTCTTGACCAGGTCGCTGCCCTTAGCAGGGCCAACCAGCTGGAACGGGGTAGTTGCAGTAATGCGGCGGTTTAGCGGGCCGAACTCGCGCTTGAGCTCGCCGGTATCGCCAACCTTGGAGACCTCCAGGATGGTGTGGCCGTGGCCAGCCCAGCCGATCTTGACCTGCTCTTCGGTGGGGTTCTCCGGGTCATAATCCGGGAACATCATCGGCTCGGTGGTGTACTCGTGGGAGCACATGTAGACCAGACGCTCCGGGTTGTCCGGGTGCTCGATGAGGCCCGCGAAGTCATTGTTGAAGCCGAACTGCTTTTTCGCAGCTTCCGCAGTTTGCTTATCGACGTCGAATTCCGGTGCCCCCTCAATCACCGGGTCACCCCAGGCGATGAGCACTGACTGCTCGTAGCCCTTCGGTACAACGACCTCGTCCTTGGTGTTTGGCTGGACCGCATCGAACTGCATGCCCTCTGCAGAGGTGAGCTCGACCTTGGCATCGGTAGTCTTGCCGGCGCCTGCGTTGCCCTCGGAGTCACCCGGGCCCGCGCCGTCGCCAGAGCAGGCGGCCAGGGCTGCCGAACCGCCTACTGCAACCACGCTGAGGCCGCCCGCGCGCAGTGCGGTACGGCGAGAAAGCGGGGTGGTGAAACGGTCACCGAAGTAGGAGTTGTTGGAAGGGTTATCGCATTCGCCCAAGCAGGCGTTGCCGCACTTGTAGGTGCAGGTCAGCGAGGAACGCGAGGAAGTAAAGAGGTTAAGGCCTTTGAGTGCCATTATGTGATGCTCCTGATTTCATGTTTTAAGTCATGAGGTTTTCCGGAGCTTATATAAGCACATCTGCATTTACAGCCTGTGTAATCGGAATGTCATTTGAATGAACACTCGTTAAACGGGTACGAGATCGCACTGTCTCAAGGGGATCGACTACCCTAGACAATCGTGAGCGAGCAGAAGAATACCCCCGAAGTAAACGACGTCCCTGAGCAGCTGCGCATTCGCCGCGAAAAGCGCGAGCGCCTGCTGGCTGAAGGCACCGAGGCATACCCGGTCACCGTGGACCGCACCATTGCCATGAAGGACCTTCGCCACAAGTTCCAGGTCCTGGCAGAAGACCAAGAGCCGGGCCAGGAAGCCGACGTAACCTACCTGCACGCAGGCGACGAGACCGAGGTCGAGCACGCTATCGTCGGCCGCCTTATCTTCATGCGCAACACCGGCAAACTTTGCTTTGCCACCTTGCAGGACGGTGACGGTACCCAGGTACAGGCCATGCTTTCTTTGGCCGAGGTCGGCGAAGATCAGCTGGCTGCCTGGAAGTCTGACGTTGACTTGGGAGACTTCATCTCCGTGCGCGGCCGCGTCATCGCTTCGCGCCGCGGCGAGCTTTCCATCATGGCCACCAAGTGGACCATGGCGGCGAAGTCCCTGCGCCCGCTGCCCGTTTCCTTCGCGGACATGAATGAAGAGACCCGCGTGCGCCAGCGCTACAACGATCTCATCGTGCGCGAGGAGGCTCGCAAGAACGCGATGACCCGCGTGAAGGTCATGCGCGCGCTGCGTAACTACATGGAGGATCAGGGCTTCGTCGAGATCGAGACCCCGATGCTGCAGACCTTGCACGGTGGCGCGGCAGCTCGCCCGTTCGTGACCCACTCCAACGCTCTCGACATCGACCTTTACCTGCGCATTGCGCCGGAGTTGTACTTGAAGCGCGCCGTCGTTGGCGGCATCGACCGCGTCTTCGAGATCAATCGCAACTTCCGTAACGAGGGCGTCGACCGCTCCCACTCTCCGGAGTTCGCCATGCTAGAGACCTACGCGGCCTGGGGCGATTACAACGATTGTGCTCGCACCACCCGCGAGTCCATCCAGGCTGTGGCCGAGGCCGTTTTCGGCTCCCACAAGGTTACCCTGGCTGATGGCACCGAGTATGACTTCGGCGGCGAGGAATGGCCGGAGATCGAGATGTACCCATCCCTGAACGAGGCGCTTGCCCGCAAGTTCCCGGGCCAGCCGGAGGTCACCATCGACTCCACCGTGGAAGAGCTCAAGGAGATTGCCAAGGTCATCGGCCTGGACGTTCCAAAGAACGGCGGTTGGGGCCACGGCAAGCTGGTCGAGGAGATTTGGGAAGTCCTGTGCGAGGACCAGCTCGAGGGCCCAATCTTTGTCAAGAACTTCCCGGTTGAGACCTCCCCGCTGACTCGTCAGCACCGCTCCATCCCGGGCGTTACCGAGAAGTGGGATCTCTACGTCCGCGGCTTCGAGTTGGCCACCGGCTATTCCGAGCTGGTGGACCCGGTTATCCAGCGCGAGCGTTTCGAGGATCAGGCCCGCCTGGCCGCCGGCGGCGACGATGAAGCCATGGTTCTCGACGAGGACTTCCTGGCCGCCATGGAGCAGGGTATGCCTCCAACAGCCGGTACCGGCATGGGCATGGACCGCCTGCTCATGGCACTTACCGGCCTGGGCATCCGCGAGACGGTTCTCTTCCCAATCGTGAAACCGGAAAAGTAGACGGCTTTAGCAGGCTGGAATCTCGGCTGCGGATTCCAGCTCGCCCCGATAGAAAATCACAAAATTCGAGTGTTTTCCGTCGGGGTAGAATCCGGTGAGGTCGTCTGCATAAGCCACGACCTCTAAGCTGCAGCGA
>NZ_KV800697.1:22111-33289 GCF_001810285.1 Corynebacterium sp. HMSC071F07 | reverse complement strand
CTACCCCGCCCAGGGGAGGCTTTTTTGAAATCGCTGCGCGCGTCGGAGGAGGCAAATTCCAGCACGCTTATCTGCTGGCGCGGGCTGGAGCAGCTTATCGACGCCTCCATCGGCGCCTCCGCTGCCACCTCCTGCGGGTTGCATTTCAGGCCTTCCCAGCCGGTGCCGCCTTCCTTCTCGCCCACAATTTGGGGATATTCTGCTGCGAGTTCCTTTTGCGGTCCGCTCCAGTCTTCTTTGGCTAGGTAATTCCATGCACCGGCCACGCCGATGCCGCAGAGACCGAGTACCATCGCGGCTAGAAGCCATTTGCGGGCGGTACGCTCGCGCCGCGGGGTAGCGGTGGGTGTGGTCAGCTCCTCGATGAACTCCCGTGCGCTGACATAGCGGCGTGCCGGATTTTCCGCGAGCGCCTTGTGCAGCACCGTGTTGATGTGCTCGGCAAAGCCCTGGTTGCGCGGTCCTACGTCTGCTCCGGTGATTTTCGGAATCAAGCGCGAATGCGCCCATTGTTGCCGGTTGTAGTGCGCGCGCAGATTCTCCAGCGTCAGCATTTCCAGCGCGATGAGCGCCAGCGCGTAGCGGTCGCTTGCCGCGGTAGCCACTGGAGCCTTGTTGCTTAGCGACGTCGGATAGAGCTCCGGTGCCAAATAGGCATCCGTGCCCACGCGCATGCCCTCGGAGGTGATGCGATTATCCTCTTCGTAGAGCGCAATACCGAAGTCTGTCAGGACCGTCGCCGAGGGGCGCGGATCATCGGGGACCAGGATATTTGCGGGTTTCACATCGCGGTGGACAACCGGCGTGGGAAGGCTGGCCAGGTAGTCCAATGCCTGCGCGATAGGTTCGAGATAGATAGCAACCTCGGCCAAGTCGAAGTGGAGCCCTGCGGCCTTGCGGGCCTTCAGGACGTCGTCAAGCGTGCCGCCCTCCACGTAGCGCATGACAAAATAGGGCAAACCTTCCGTCGTGCCGCCGGTGTAAACCGGAACGATGGCGGAGTGGCTGAGGTGGCTCATGCGCCGCATCTCCGCGCGGAAACGCTCGCGTGCATCGGGGTTGGGGGTGGCCTTGATGACCTTGATGGCTACGTCGCGTTCCGGGTCCTTTTGGCGCGCGTAGTACACGCGCCCCATGCCGCCCTCAGCGATGAGGCGGATGTCGGTGTAGCGCTCGTCGATTCCTCGGCCAGTTCCTTGGTAGAAGGAATCACCACGCGCGGCACGGCGCTGGGATCCTTGAGAAGCGGGCGCGCGAGAGCTTCGAGCACGCGGCGCTGCTCGTAATTGGGCTCGAAAGTATTCCGGGTAAATTCTGCGTTTGGCAGGCTATCTACCTCGGGTTCTGTGACAGGGGTGCCCTGCACGAGCTCTAATTCATAGCGCATCATCTTGGTGGAAAACGCAAAAGCGAGGCGCCAAGCGGAATGATGGCGGTGGATTGGGGAACAACGCGGATAGGAGAATAAGCGCGGTTGCTGGTCGAAGACATCGTGACGGTCAAGAAATTGCCGATGTTTTGACCAACCACACTCCGTCCGATTCGAAGAAGTGGAGAAAATGGCGGTGTACGGCTAAATCATCTTCACCGATGGGAAGGTCTGCGGTGCGGCCGGCTATTAGTTGTTGTCCAGGTGAAAGAATCACCTGCTGGCCCACGAGGTTGTCGATGAGCAGCTGCCCCTTCTTCAACATCCGTGGTCTCCTTCCAGGGTTTACATGGGAACTTAATAATTTTAGAACACCGTTCACTTTTCCAACTACATTGCCGCACTCGGGAGAACTCCCCAGATCGCCTTTGAAGTGTCTTTTCTCACAAACGCCTGGTCTTGCTGCAAGATGCGCGCGGGACTGCCCTAATCTCTGTCTTCGTGTCCCAAAATTCTTCTGCTCCCGATTCCTTGTCCCGCGACGTAGTTATTAACCTCACGATTCTGGTCTTGGGCGCCATGATTATGATCTTGAACGAGACCTCGTTGTCGGTGGCATTGCCTGCCGTCATGGCAGACTTTTCCATCCCGGCGACGGCGGCGCAGTGGCTGACCACGGGTTTCATGCTGACCATGGGTGTGGTCATTCCCACCACGGGGTACCTGCTGGAGCGCTTTAGCACCAGGCAGATCTTCTTTGCTTCGACCGGACTCTTCCTCGCCGGCACCGTGATTGCGGCGCTGGCGCCGGCTTTCTTGGTCGTGCTTGGCGGACGCGTGGTGCAGGCGGCGGGCACGGCGCTAATGATTCCGACGTTGATGACGGTGGCTATGACCCTGGTTCCGCCGCAGCGCCGTGGATCGGTGATGGGCATCATCTCGATTGTCATTTCGGTGGCTCCCGCCCTAGGCCCCACGGTGGGCGGCGCGATTGTTAATGCTTTGAGCTGGCACTTCATCTTCTGGGCGATGGCCCCGCTGATGGCGTTGCTGGTGGTAGCGGGCATGGCCAAGCTTGTCGACGTCGGGGAAAGCCGCGATACCCCGCTGGACCCATTGTCGGTGGTGCTTTCGGTATTCGCCTTCGGCGGGCTGGTCTACGGGCTTTCATCCATCGAAAAGATGCTGGAAGGCGACGGCCTGGTGGAAATTATCGCCACCGTGGTGGGCGCGGTGGCTTTGGTTGTCTTTGCTAAGCGACAGCTAGCGTTGGGCAAGGAGAACCACGCGCTGATGGACTTGCGCCCCTTCCGCGTGCGCAATTACACGATTGCCGTGGTCATCATGCTGGTTTCCTTTGGGCTGATGCTGGGCTCGGTGACGGTCTTGCCGATTTACCTGCAAACCTCCCTCGGCGTTTCCGCCTTGGTTACTGGCCTGGTGGTGATGCCGGGCGGCCTGTTGCAGGGCCTTGTCTCGCCGTTTGTGGGGCGCATCTATGACTCTCATGGCCCGCGCCCGTTGATGATTCCCGGCGCCATCCTGCTGGTGTTGGGGCTTGGCGCGATGGCAACGCTGGGGGAGGGCTCTCCGGTGTGGCTCGTGGTGGTCATGCACGTGACCTTTGCGGGGGGTATTGGCCTTATGATGACTCCGCTTATGACTACGGCTTTGTCCTCGCTGCCGAATGAGCTCTACTCGCATGGCTCGGCAATCATGAACACTCTGCAGCAGCTCGCCGGTGCGATGGGCACGGCCTTCCTAGTGGTTTTCTTGACCCGCGGCACTGTTGCTGGCATGGAGGCGGGCATGGACGAATCCGCCGCCACCGCACAGGGCACGCATTGGGCATTCTTGTTCGCGGCCGTCGCATCGCTTGTGGCACTCGTGCTCGCGCCGATGCTGCGTCCGGTTCCGCAGGATTAGCCTTTAGCTAGCAGGGGGAGAGGAACTCTGCGCGGTTGGACATGATGCGTGGGTTGCCGCCCAGGCGGGAAGCTGCGGAGCACAGAGCATCGGTATCGAAGCCATAATCGATGGCCACCGGGTAGACCTTGCCCTCTGCTACCTCGCCGCGCACAGATGGGCAGATACCTGGGTTGTAGTATTCCGCGCCGGGGTAGGCAGCGACTGAGCGCTCAAGCTGTGGAAGGGCCTCTTCCGGGCTTCCGGCCACGACGGAATCGACGATGAGCACGCCGTGGCCGTCGCAAGCAACGGCGGAAGGATTAAATCCAGCGGGCAAGTCCGAGCTGGAGTTTTTAGTTGCAGGAGCGGTGTATTCCTGCGTGACCGTCTGTTCGACGGTCTCGGTTATGGTTGCAGCTTCTTCAGATTTTTCGCTCTCAGCGCGTTGGCTGCTTTCTGAATTCTCATCCTCTTTCGCGGTGCTCTCAGTTGCAGGGGCTTCGGCAAGTGGGGCTAGCTGGGATTGCGCATTTTCTTTGGCGCCGCCCAGCATTCGCATGGCCAGAACACTGCCGCCTACCAGTGCAATAAGTGCTAGGACTGCGACGGCAATCGCGATGTAGATGGTCTTGTTTTCCTGCGAATTATCCATGGTCGCTGCTCCTTTAGGCGCACAATTGCATCTTTAGGCGCGCGTTCTCCGCGTCTGCGCCCCAGATAATGAAGGCGGACTGGGTGCCAGGCACTGCCATGTAATAGGTCGGCTCCTCGGCGTTCGGGGCTTCGAAGCTCTGGACGGTGCACTGACCATTGGAAAGCTCGGTGGGATCCGAAGGCAGGATGGCGTCGCGGGCTTCCACGGATTCGTAGGAGGCGACAGAATAGCTTAAATCGTCGCCCTCACAGGTGATCTTCGCCAGCTGGCCTTCCTCCGGCTCGCGGTGGTGGCACTTGGTATCGCCATAGCCGGAGGTGCCGCTGCGCGAGCCCAGCAGGCCAGGGTAGGCCTCTGCGAGGTTGCTTTCATCATCGTTCCAGCCCGGGTACTGCTTGAAGAAGAAGATGCCGGCGGCGGCGAGAACGACCACTGCCAGTGCGGCGCACAGCGCGATGAGGCCGGTCTTCTTGCCAGAGCCGGACTTCTTTTCTGCGACCGGTGTAGCAAATTCCGCGCCGTGTGGTTGGCCCTGCATCTGCCCCTGCGGCTGGCCTTGTGGGTAGCCTTGCTGGAACCCCTGCTGGTACTGGCCTTGCTGCATCATCGGCTGCTGTTGAGGCATGTACTGCGGTGGCATCTGCTGCTGCGGGGCCTGCTGCGCTGGCTGAGGCTGCGTCTGCGGGTGGGTTTGCTCGCGGGTTGCCGCAGCTTGCGGGCTGGCGAACTGGGAAGCAAAACCTGCGCCTGCGGCACCAGCTGCTCCCGCTGCAGCGACGCCCGCTGCAGCGGTACCCGTGGAAGTAGAGGCGTGACGCAGGGCGTCGATAACCGAGCCAGCCGAGTTGAACTGGGAATCTGGTTTGAACTCCGGATGCGCAGATTTAATGAGCTCCGCAAAGCGCTGCGTGACCTGCTCAGCGGTGACGTTGCCCACGCCCGGGCCTGCCGCACACAGCACCGCATTGCTGCGCGAACCCGTAACCATGATGCGGCGCGGATGCAGCGCATGCATGGCAAAGCCCGCCTGGTTGTTCTGCAACAGGTAATCCACTGCCTCGGCCAAAGGAGTAAAAACTGAAAGCGCCTCGGTCTTGGTGAGATGCTGCGCGCCTAGGCCAGAGCCGGTGAAGGTAGAAAGCGGCTCGCCGGAAAGTGCGGCGCGCACCAGAAAGTCCTGGCCCTTTTCTGTGGTTCCGGTGCCGACGAGCGGGGCGATGGAGCGATGGTGGACGTCGGAAAGCGCGGAGGCTTGCTTAACCGCACCGCGGTGGTTGGGCTCAAAAAGCTCGACCGTCATTGGCTTATTAGAGGAGTCCACGACACCGAAAAGCGTGGAGACCGGGGATTCGTCCATTACGGAAAGCTGACGAAGTTGATGCTGAGTAGAGAAGAACTCAGGGAGCTTTTTCACAGGGATTCATCCTTTAAAGGCAAGCGGTATAGGGTGCGTTTCTTAATTAAGAGTAACGGCCAAACGGACATCGCTAAGCGAAAAGGGGCATACAAGTGGCATAAACTTCCTGTTCGCTACCGGCGTACAGTGGTGTGAGCAGGGGAAATGGGTATATAGATGGGTGGGTTTAAAAAACGGCGAATTGCATGTCCAGTCAGCGCGTTAGAGTGGATGACACATTATTAGCGAAAGCATAGAGGTATAAGGCAATGTTCGAGAGGTTTACTGACCGTGCTCGCCGCGTCATCGTTTTGGCGCAGGAGGAAGCACGCATGCTCAACCACAACTACATCGGCACCGAGCACATCCTGCTCGGCCTCATCCACGAGGGTGAAGGCGTTGCCGCAAAGGCCCTCGAGTCCATGGGCATCTCGCTCGAGGACGTGCGCCGCGAGGTTGAGGAAATCATTGGCCACGGCTCCCAGCCGCACACCGGCCACATTCCGTTTACTCCACGCGCTAAGAAGGTCTTGGAGCTTTCCCTGCGCGAGGGCCTGCAGATGGGCCACAAGTACATCGGCACCGAGTTCCTCCTGCTCGGCCTCATCCGTGAGGGTGAAGGCGTTGCTGCGCAGGTGCTGATCAAGCTCGGTGCTGACCTTCCACGCGTGCGTCAGCAGGTTATCCAGCTGCTTTCTGGTTACGAGGGTGGCAATGGTGAAAATGACGGCCAGTCCCAGGGCGGTCCCGTCGGCGCTGGCGCCGGCGTTGGTTCTGGCGGCCGCACCGCGCCGTCGGGTTCCGGCGAGCGTTCCAACTCCCTGGTGCTGGACCAGTTCGGCCGTAACCTCACCCAGGCAGCCAAGGACGGCAAGCTTGACCCAGTTGTCGGCCGCGAGTCCGAGGTTGAGCGCATCATGCAGGTGCTTTCCCGCCGTACCAAGAACAACCCGGTCCTCATCGGTGAGCCGGGCGTTGGTAAGACCGCCGTCGTTGAGGGCCTGGCTCTCGACATCGTCAACGGCAAGGTCCCAGAGACCCTGAAGGATAAGCAGCTTTACTCGCTGGACTTGGGTTCCCTCGTTGCAGGTTCCCGTTACCGCGGTGACTTTGAGGAACGCCTGAAGAAGGTCCTGAAGGAGATTAACCAGCGCGGTGACATCATCCTGTTCATCGATGAGATCCACACCCTCGTTGGTGCAGGTGCCGCAGAGGGTGCTATCGATGCTGCTTCGCTGCTGAAGCCAAAGCTAGCCCGTGGCGAGCTGCAGACCATTGGTGCAACCACGCTCGATGAGTACCGCAAACACATCGAGAAGGATGCCGCACTGGAGCGTCGCTTCCAGCCGGTCAAGGTGGACGAGCCATCCTTGGATGACACCATCCTGATTCTCAAGGGCCTGCGCGATAAGTACGAGGCACACCACCGCGTCTCCTACACCGATGAAGCACTGAAGGCTGCGGCATCGTTGTCTGACCGCTACATTAATGACCGCTTCCTGCCGGACAAGGCAGTCGACCTCCTCGACGAGGCCGGCGCCCGCATGCGCATCAAGCGCATGACCGCGCCGGAAGGCCTGCGTGAGGTCGATGAGCGCATCGCCCAGGTGCGCAAGGAAAAGGAAACCGCCATCGATGCTCAAGACTTCGAGAAGGCAGCTGGCCTGCGTGACCAAGAGCGCAAGCTCGGTGAAGAGCGCGCGGAGAAGGAAAAGCAGTGGCGCTCTGGCGACCTTGAGGAGATCGCCGAGGTAGGCGAGGACCAAATCGCAGAGGTTCTGGCGCACTGGACCGGCATCCCTGTGCTCAAGCTGACGGAGAAGGAATCCTCCCGTCTGCTGCACATGGAAGAGGAGCTGCACAAGCGCATTATTGGCCAGGACGATGCCGTCAAGGCCGTCTCCCGTGCTATCCGCCGTACCCGTGCAGGCCTCAAGGACCCACGCCGTCCTTCCGGCTCCTTCATCTTCGCCGGCCCGTCCGGCGTTGGTAAGACGGAGCTTTCCAAGTCCCTGGCTAACTTCCTGTTCGGCTCTGATGATGACCTCATCCAGATCGACATGGGCGAGTTCCACGACCGCTTCACCGCGTCCCGACTCTTCGGTGCTCCTCCGGGATACGTCGGCTACGAAGAGGGCGGCCAGCTCACCGAGAAGGTTCGCCGCAAGCCATTCTCCGTGGTTCTCTTCGACGAGATCGAGAAGGCCCACAAGGAGATTTACAACACCTTGCTGCAGGTCCTCGAGGACGGCCGCCTGACCGACGGGCAGGGTCGCATCGTGGACTTCAAGAACACCGTTCTGATCTTCACCTCGAACCTGGGCACCCAGGACATTTCCAAGGCCGTGGGCTTGGGCTTCACCGGCTCCTCTGAGAACGATTCTGATGCGCAGTACGAGCGCATGAAGAACAAGGTCAACGATGAGCTGAAGAAGCACTTCCGCCCAGAGTTCCTGAACCGCATCGACGAGATCGTGGTCTTCCACCAGCTCACTCAGGAGCAGATCGTCGAGATGGTTGAGCTTCTCATCGGCCGCGTGGAGAAGCAGCTGGCTGAGCGCGACATGGGCATCGAGCTGACTCAGAAGGCAAAGGACTTGCTGGCAAAGCGCGGCTTTGACCCAGTCCTCGGTGCGCGCCCGCTGCGTCGCACCATCCAGCGCGAGATTGAGGATCAGCTCTCTGAGAAGATTCTCTTCGGCGAAATCGGCGCCGGTGAAATCATCACCGTTGACGTGGAGAACTGGGATGGTGAGTCCAAGGACAACTCCAAGGCCACCTTCACCTTCACGCCGCGTCCGCGCCCGCTACCGGAGGGCACCTTTGAGGATGACCTCGCTGACGCTGAGGTGCGCGAGAACGAGGAAGAGACTACCGCTGCAGATTCCACCGACACCCCGGATATCCTCTCCAGCGACGTCTTGCCAGAGTCCAATGATGACGACGGCGAGGGCAACCCACCAGCAGCTGGTGCTGGCCAGCCACTCTAAGGCTCGCCGCTAGCTGAAAAGCAAAAGGGGCGCCTGCGTACAACATGAGTACGCAGGCGCCCCTTTCGTTTTCCTTCTTCTAGGTTCGCTAAGTTTCTGCTCTACTCCGCAGAATCTGCTTCGGTGCTTAGGGTCTCTTCGAGCCAATCGATTGCTGGTTCATATTGTCCGATAAGACCTGCGATGTGGCCGCCGGCAACGCGGGAGGAGAGTGCACCGCCGCGGTCTTCGAGGGTTTCTACTTCACCGCCGAGCTCTTGCCAGTCGGTGGCTAGCTGCATTGCTTGGGCGTGGTCCACGATGTCGTCGTTGGGTGCGCTGCCCACCAAACCTTGCCGGCCGGGCGCAGGTTGCCGATGCGTTGTGCTTCCAGCACGGAGCGCACCCGCTCATCGGAGGTGATGAACTCGCTCATCGAAATTCCAGTGTCGGTGAGCTCGGACAGATCCGTCATGGACCAGCGCATCGAGGAATCCACGATGCAGGAGCGGGAGTTTTCTTCCAACCAGTGCTTGCCCTTGGCGTTGAAGTACTCGTCGACCGCGGCGGAGAAATCCTGCGAACGGGCGCTAAATCCTTCAATGGCATAGGCCAAGTTCGGCCCAAGCCGTGGGGAACCGGCGAGCACCTTCACTAGGTCTGCCGGAGGAGCGCCCGCAAAAGTCGCACGCAGGTCTAGCTCCGGCGCATATTCCGGAACGAGCTCAGCCGCAGCGGCTGCAGCACCGCCACCCTGGGAATAGCCAAAGAATGCGACGGGCCCAGATGCGGCGGCCCGTGCGGCGTCGATAAGCGCGTGCCCTTGCTCAAGCCGGTTGGCATAGGTGTGCACACCCGGGGTACCCAAACCAATGTAATCCGTGATGACCAGGCGCATTCCGCGGTCCAGGAACTTGGAATACAACGGGGATTCATAGTTGACATTGATGGAAGACCCCAACAACGAGACCGGGCCTAAAAAGCCCTTGCTTCGCGAAGGCGCACAACTATCCGCCATTCCCCGGGTGCCCGGAGCCATCACCACCGTGGGAGCCTCACCCGGGCCTTCCCACTGCTCAGTCGGCTCCATGACGGTGCCCGAAACATAAGTGGGAGTGCCATCTTCAAGCCGGGAGGAATAAAGAATGCGTTCGACCCCGTGCGCTATGTTCTCGCGGCGCAGCACGGTGCCGGGCTCAGCATTGGCGACGCCCTCGGGCTCATCTTCGTAGAAATCCGCCACGAGGGCGCTGCTGAGCGAGGAACCCGCCATAGAGGAGCCAGAACTCAGCGCAGCCTGAGCCGGCATGCTCGGTGCAAAGAGGAGCAAGCTGGTGACAGTAGGGGTAAGAAGGCGCAGGAAATTCACGGATTCCAGTCTACTGGCATGGGGGATTTTCTCCGGGCTGAGGCGTGCGATTGCGGCTTTGCCGCCCTAGATGCCAAATCGTGACCGAATCTGCGGGCGTTGTCCCGTCGATTTGGCATGTAGGCACATTGAGTAGGGCGCTAAGGCGCCGCAATGCGATAGCGCGCTGAGACCACCGCGCTAAACTGTATAGCCATGGGCATTCAATACCGATCTCGTAAGAAAACCGGCAAGAATAGCTGGATCAACATCTCCGGCTCTGGGGCATCCATGTCCACCAAGGTGGGGCCGGTGACCTTCAACTCCCGCGGCGGCATGTGGATCAACCTGCCTGGCGGGCTGAACTTCCGGGGACGCTGGCGCTAAATTACAAGGTCGCAACCATGGAAGAACCTACGAGTGACTATGTCCGCATGGGCATTGAAGCCGACGTTGTGCTGCGCCTTGGCATGCTGCTTATGGGCGCCGGCACGTCGGGCTATCGTGCGCTGCGCGGAATGAAGCGCGCGGCCCGCGCTCTAGGTTTTTCCCGGTTGGACGCCAACGTAGGCGTTACCCAAATTACGTGCACCTTCCATAAGGGGCGAGCTTTTCGCACCGTGGTGGCGCAGCAGCATTCGCCAGCTGTCGACGCATCTCGTATCGAAGCCCTTGAGGATCTCACCCATAATCGCCTCTACGCCGGCATTACTGCGGAAGAACTCGATGCTTTCCTCGATGACATCGAGTCTCACGTGCGCAAGCGCTGGAATGGTTTTACCTTGGCCACTGCCGCGGGCGTGGCTTGCGCTTCCTTCTCAGTGCTTAACTATTTCCAGTCCTATGTTGTCTTCTTGGTCGCGCTCGCTGCCTTTTGCGGGCAGTTCGTCAGGTGGGCGCTGCATCATAAGCACGTGCACCAGATTGGCTGCATTGTGGCAGGTGGCGCCACGGCGAGCTTGGTCTACTTCCTGAGCACCGAGCTTTTGTCTATTGCTGGCTTAGCCAATCCCACAGACTTCTCCTCGGGCTATGTCGCCGCAGTTCTTTTCCTGATTCCCGGCTTCCCGCTGTTTTCCGCGCTGATTGATTTGGCGCGCTTTGACTTTGACGCCGGCATGGCGCGGCTTAGCTACGCACTGACCGTCATCATCGCGGCTACCTTCACGGTGGCCATGGTCAGCTGGTTCACGGAACTTACCCCAATTGCGCCGCCACCTGTGCCCGATGCCAGCTGGTACGCAGCCGCCATCCTGGCTAGCTTCTTAGGCATCGCCGGCTTTGCCTTCCTGTTTAATTCCTCGCGGCGCATGGTGATTGCCGCCGCAATAGTAGGCACCGTAGCCAACATGGTGCGCTTGGGCATCCTAGAGCTGGGAGTGACCAGCTACTTCGCAGCTTTCGTGGGCGGCACGATCATCGGTCTGCTGGGCGGGCGCGTGGCGCGCACCATGCATCTGCCACGTATCACCACCACGGTTCCCGCCGCAGTCATCATGATTCCCGGCGCAGCGATGTTCCGCTCTGTCTATC
>NZ_KV800697.1:6370-22011 GCF_001810285.1 Corynebacterium sp. HMSC071F07 | reverse complement strand
TCGATGGTTGTGCTCTCCATCGGCTGCGGCCTTATCTTCGCGCGCCTGCTTACTGATAAAGACTGGTCGCTGGGCCGGCTTATCGATTTCTCGCGCCAACCACACGATTCGCGCTACTAAAACGCCGCATTAATGGGGCAGGTGGAAAAGGCCCTGGGAATCTTGCTCCGCGAGGCCGTCGTCAAGCAGCGAAGCCAACGCCCGCGAGCGTTGCGCCGCATCGGGCCACACCACATCGATTTTGCTCTTCGGCACCGGGGCATCGGCGCCGCGCAGGACATCCAGAATCAGCCCACGCACCTGGCGGTCGGTGCCTTGGAATTTCTGCACGCGTTTTTTGGCCTTGGAAAGCTCGGCCTCACTAGGCTGCGGGCAGCCCGCCAGCTGCCAGGCACAACCTTCGCGTAGCGGGCACCCTTCACAATTGGGGGCCTTTGCCGTGCATACCAAAGCACCGAGTTCCATGAGCGCGGCCGAAAAACGTGGACCATTTCTGGCGGGAGGAGTTTTTCCACGGCGGAAAGTTCCTTCTTAGAAGGCTGCGGCTGCAGGAAGCGGCCGTCCACGGCGCGCGCATAAACTCGGCGGACATTGGTATCAACCACCGGCACGTTGCGCTTGTAGTGGAAACAAGCCACCGCCCGCGCCGTGTAATCGCCGATGCCGGGCAGTTTCAGCAGCTTCTCGACGTCGCTTGGTACCGGCTTTTCACCTATGGCCTGTGCACACTCCCACAAGCGCAACGCGCGCCGGGGATAACCCAGCTTGCCCCACGCGCGCAGCACCTCCGCGCGGGAGGCCGCCGCAAAGTCGGCCGGGGTAGGCCACCGCTGCATCCATTCCTCCCACACCGGAGTCACCCGTGCGACCGGAGTCTGTTGGCTCATGACCTCACTGAGCAGGACGCCCCACGCGGAGGTACCGGGGCGGCGCCAGGGGAGGGGACGCTCGGCTGAATCAAACCAGTCCAAAAGAGCAGCGGTGTTAATCATCGGGAAACAGTGTAAGCCAGCCGGCGTTCGGGACTACAGTTGAATCCATGCCACTTTCAAAAGTCCCGAAAAATCCCCAAAAAGTTTGGGAAGCCCTACAAGCTGGAAACGAGCGCCTGGTCAGTGGAAACGCTATCTCCGTCAACACTGAGTCGCGCCTCCGCGCCCGGCTAACCCGGGGCCAAGACCCGCGCGTCATCGTGCTGGCATGCTCCGATTCGCGCGCCCCGATTGAGCACGTATTTAACATCGGTTTCGGCGATGCCTTCGTCATTCGTACCGCCGGGCATATCCTGGACAACGCGGTGCTCGCCTCGCTGGACTATGCCTTGGAGAATCTAAACGCCAACCTTCTCGTGGTGATGGGCCACCAGTCCTGCGGTGCGGTGAGCGCGGCCTCGGCGTTCCTGAACGGCGAGATCAACCTGCCGACCGGGCTGCAGCGACCCATCATTGAGAAGGTCGCGGCTTCGGCGCTGCAGGCCAAGCGCCAAGGCCGTGAGACTAGGCCCGATTTCGAGCGCGAGAACACGGCCCAAACGGTCTCTCAGATCATCGCTGATGTGCCGGCGGCGCGGCGGCTTCTCGACGCCGGCACGCTCGGCGTTGTCGGCCTGCGCTACCTGCTGGAAGATTCCAGCGTGGAAACTGTGGTGCGCCACGGCGTGGACTAGGGCCATTTAGGCCTAGACACGCGGCGAGGGCTGGTGCAAGTTTGTCTGTGTCACCCCTTAAAATCGGAAGCGTGACTGATAACCGACGCAAACCCCTGCCCCAAGAGATCTACATGCGCCGCCGCGTTGCTGCGCTGATTGGACTTTTGGTGCTCGTCGGGCTGCTCATCTGGGCAGCGACCAGCATGTTCGGCGGCTCCGATGAGTCGGTGCCTACCGCTGCTACCAGCGCCCGCGGCTCGGAGGCTGTGCCGGAGACCAGCAAGACGAGCGCTGCCCCAACTAGTGATGCGGCATCGAGCAGCGTAAGCGCCGCGCCGAGCAGTGCGGAAAGCAGCGCCGACAGCAGCGCTGCAAACCCAAGCGAGTCTTCGCCTTATCCGGCGCCTAGCGCGGGCGCGGAGCCGGCTAAGAATACCTGCGCCTTGGAGGACTTGGAGATCGTAGGTACTGTCAGCCAACCTAGCTACAGTGAGGGCGAGTACCCAACCTTCTTCATGGAAGTCAAGAACCCTACCGCCGCTGATTGCGTGATTGACCTAGATAAGGACATCCTGCGCTTTGAGGTCTATGACCTTTCCACCAATGAGAAGAAGTGGGCTGATACTGACTGCTTCCCGCCGGTGGATACTGGTGAGGTCACCTTCGAGCCAGGCAAGCAGCGCACCTTCCAGGCTGATTGGTCCCGTAAAATGTCCCAGCCAAACCAGTGCAATGACCGTGCACCGGCCCCGGTGGGTGGCTACTTCATGCACGCAGTTATTGGTAACCACGCCTCGAAGGCAGAAACCTTCAACCTCGATAGCTAGCGCAAAAGGGCGATGGCCTCGCCCAAAGTTCCAGCTTGCAGCACCCGTATCCCGGCGGCATCCACCTTGCCCGCCGGGACGATTGCGTTTTCATAGCCCAAGCGCGCGGCCTCGCTCAAGCGGCGATCCAGGTTGGGCACGCGGCGCAGCTCGCCAGCCAGGCCCACCTCACCGATGACCACCGTCTTGGGCGGTAGCGGCTTTTCATGCAAGGAGGACCAGGTGGCAAGCGCTACGGCAAGATCCGTGGCGGTCTCCTGGATGCGCACGCCGCCCACGGTGGCGACGTAGGCGTCTTTGTCATTGGTGCGCTCTCCTGCGCGTGCCTGCAGCACCGCCAGCACCATGGGCACGCGGTTGGAGTCCAATCCCGTGACCACGCGGCGCGGGTTCTTTGCCACTGGATCCACGGTGAGCGCCTGAACCTCCGCGAGCATGGGGCGTACACCGTCCATGGCAACGGTGACCGCGGAGCCATCCGGCGTGCTCCCGCGGTGGGAGAGGAAGAGCCCAGAAGGATCTGCTACCTCGCGAATGCCGCCGGAAGTCTGCTCGAAACATCCCACTTCATCGGTGGCGCCGAAGCGGTTCTTGATGCCGCGCAGCATGCGTAGGCTGGACTGCCTGTCACCCTCGAAGTTCAACACCACGTCAACCAAGTGCTCGAGTACGCGGGGACCTGCAACGTTGCCGTCCTTGGTTACGTGGCCCACAAGCAGCACCGGAATGCCGGTGGACTTTGCCAGGGTGGTTAGCGCCGCAGTGACCGCGCGTGACTGGGCCACGCCGCCAGCTACGCCCTCGACGCCTGCCGCATGCATGGTCTGTACAGAGTCCACGATGATAAGGCTGGGCTTGAGTTGTTCAACGTGGCCGAAGACTACGTCCAAGTTAGACTCGGCGGCTAGGTAGAGGGTCTCGTGGAGCGCGTCGGTGCGCTCGGCACGCGCCCTTACCTGGCCCGCTGACTCCTCTGCGGTGACATATAGCGCCGTGCGTTCGAGCTGCGCCCACCTTGAAGCCACCTCCAGCAGCAACGTTGACTTACCAACGCCGGGCTCGCCGGCCATGAGTACAACCGAGCCTGGAACGATGCCTTTGCCCAAAACACGGTCTAACTCGCCGATACCCGTGTTGATGGTTTTAGTAGCACTCGCCCCAATCTTGGTGATGGGTTGCGCCGGGCTGGAAGGCGTTAGACCCTTGACCATCTGCCCGGTCACCGCAGCCGAGGCAGCCGTGCCCTCAGAAGCAGCCGGGGCGGATTCCTGCAGCGTTCCCCACGAGCCGCAATCTGGGCAGCGGCCTAGCCACTTCGGAGAGACGTAGCCACACTCGGAACAGGTGTGGATTGGACGCGATTTCTTAGCCATGCCAGTAACTCTAAAACACCCGCCGGACACGAGCGCCAACGAGAAACCCCGCACTTAGAAGTGCGGGGTCGAAGGGTTAATTAAAGGGCTTATTTCACCCGGAGGCTTAGTGGTGAGATGCCTCAGGGGACTCGGTGGTAAAGCCCTCGGTGGACTCAACGTCGCGGTTGTACTCACCGGACTTCAGCGGGGAAGCGGCAACAGCTGCGTCCACCTCGATGGTGCCGTTGTTGAAGGTGAAGGTAACCGGGCGGGAGCCGGCGTAGCCAAAGTCCTCATTCTCGAGGGAGGTCTCGACGTACTGAACGTTCTTGTTCTTCTTGTCCTTCTTCAACTCTTCCAGGTTCTTGGCGGAATCAGCGATGATGGACTGGTCACGGGCCATCGGCTTCGTGGAGCCCAACTCTACGTCCTGGCCATCGACGGAAACGGACTCCAGGGTGACGTCAGAAACGTCGTAGCCCTGGTTGACGGCAACGAACTTCAGGGAAGTCTCACCGGAATCCGGCTCAACCTGGATAGTGACGTCGCGGACTGCGACAGCGCCGTCCTCGGTAGCAGCGGAGGAACCATCGACAGCCGCAACCTTCTGGGAAGTTTGAGTGATGTGGCCTGCCGAGCAGGAAGCCAGAGCCAGCGCAGACAGGGCGGTTACGGAAATGATGGCACCGCGACGAGCGGCGGTCTTCAAGGGCTGCACTTTGAGGGTCCTCCATAGATTGCGATCACAAAGCTTATCAACGCTTTAGCCTAGTACCTTTCCGCCCCAAGTACACAGTTTCCTCTAAACCCGTTGGGTAGGTGGCGGGGTAATACGGGGGTAGACCATGGGCGTCGACAAGCGCAAAAGCTCTACGTGCTAAACTAGTTGCCCTGTATGCGTGCCGCGCGAGGCACGAACATTAAACAAGGAGTGGGAATGGAATTTAAGGTCGGAGAGGTCGTCGTCTACCCGCACCACGGTGCTGCCAGGATTACTGACATTGAGCAGCGTGAGATGGGCGGCGAGACCCTGGAGTTCCTCGTCCTCCAGATCAACCAGTCTGACCTTGTGGTTCGAGTGCCTTCGAAGAACGCCGAGACCGTCGGTGTGCGTGACGTCGTGGGCAAGGAAGGCCTCGAGCGCGTCTTCTCCGTTTTGCGTGAGCTCGACGTGGAAGAGGCCGGCAACTGGTCCCGCCGTTACAAGGCAAACCAGGAGCGCCTAGCCTCTGGTGACATCAACAAGGTCGCGGAAGTGGTTCGTGACCTGTGGCGCCGTGACCAGGATCGCGGCCTGTCTGCTGGTGAGAAGCGCATGCTTACCAAGGCTCGCCAGATTCTCGTGGGCGAGCTCGCGCTGGCTTCCCCGGTCGATGAAAAGAAGGCCGACACCATGATGGAAGAAATCGATGCCACCATCGAGCGTCACCGCGCTGCCGGCATCGTGGAGGACAAGTCCATCACCACCGATATCGACAATGACATCGATCTCGATGACCTCTCCTTCGACGACGAAGACTAAAGTCTACGGCCTCATCGCGGCCGCAGGCATGGGCACCCGCTTGGGCGCCGAATTGCCGAAGGCTTATGTTGCGCTGGAAGGTCGCACTTTGCTGGAGCGTTCTGCGGCGGCAATGGGTGAGGTCTGTGACGAATTGATCGTCACCGTCAGCCCCGAGATGGAAGAGCACGCACGCGCCCTGCTGCCCGGCGCTCACTTGGTCCACGGCGGCGGCGAGCGCGCTGACTCCGTATGGGCTGGCCTCCAGCACATCCCCGACGATGCCATCGTCCTGGTTCACGACGCCGCCCGCGCGCTGACCCCGCCCGAGATGATCGCACGCGTTGCCGACGCCGTCCGCAGCGCCCCCGCGGTTATCCCGGTGTTGCCGGTCGCGGACACCATCAAGGTCGTCGACGAGCACCGCGTCGTATCCACCCCGGACCGTTCAAAGCTGCGCGCGGTCCAAACCCCGCAGGGCTTCAGCGTGGCTAAGCTGCGCGAAGCGAACGAAGCCTACTTCTCAGGCCAGCAAGAATTCGTGGCCACCGATGATGCCAGCCTGATGGAATGGTTCGGCGTCCCCGTTACGACCGTCGAGGGCGACCCACTAGCTTTCAAAATCACCACGCCCATCGATCTCACGCTGGCCACGGCGATTTTAAACAAGGAGCTATCATGACCCAGCCGATCATCCCGCGCGTAGGCATTGCCACAGACGCCCACCAGATTGAGGAAGGCAAGCCCTGCTGGATTGCTGGGCTGCTTTTCGACGACGCCGATGGCTGCGAGGGCCACTCCGACGGCGACGTGGTCAGCCACGCGCTTGTCGATGCCCTCTTGTCCGCCTCCAACCTCGGTGACTTGGGCTCGTTCGTGGGTGTGGGGCGCAAAGAATACGACAACGTTTCGGGCGAGCGCCTGCTGCGCGAGTGCCGTGAACTGCTTGAAGAAAATGGCTTCGTGATTGGTAACGCCGCAGCTCAGCTGGTGGGACAAACCCCGAAGATGGGCCCGCGCCGTGAAGAGGCCGAGCGCGTGCTCAGTGAAATTTTAGGCGCTCCCGTTTCCGTCTCCGCTACCACCCCCGCCCCCCGGGGCTTCACCGGCCGCTCCGAAGGCCGCGCCGCGGTGGCGACGGCGGTGGTCTGGAAACAGTAATTCCCGGGAAAGGCGCGCGTGGAAGGCGCATCGCCGTGACTTAAAGCAACCGCAAACAGCCAAGCGCCCATAGCCTAGAATGGTCAGGGTGAGTAACCTACGCATTTATGACACCGCCACCCGTAGCCAACGCGATTTCGTGCCCGTTAAAGAGGGCCACGCCTCGATTTACTTGTGTGGTGCCACCCCGCAGGCACAGCCGCACATCGGCCACCTGCGCTCCGGCGTAGCCTTTGACATTCTGCGCCGCTGGCTCATGGCGCAGGGCCTGGACGTCGCCTTCGTGCGCAACGTCACCGACATCGATGACAAGATTCTCACCAAGGCCGCAGATAATGGCCGCCCCTGGTGGGAGTGGGTTTCCACCTACGAGCGTGAGTTCAGCAAGGCCTACAACACCCTGGGCGTTCTGCCGCCATCGGTAGAGCCGCGCGCCACGGGATTCGTTACCCAGATGGTGGACTACATGCAGCGGCTTATCGACGCCGGCTTTGCCTACGCGGTATCTGACGATACCGCGGGGGCAGACGGAACCGGCTCCGTCTACTTCGACGTCCAAGCCTGGGTCGCGGCCGAGAATTCTGATTACGGCTCCCTGTCCGGCAACCGCGTCGAGGAGATGGAGCAGGGCGAAGACCCAGAGGCTCTCAAGCGCGGAAAGCGCGGGCCGCAGGACTTCGCGCTGTGGAAGGCCGCCAAGCCTGGCGAGCCTTCTTGGCCTACCCCGTGGGGCCGCGGACGCCCCGGCTGGCATTTGGAGTGCTCGGCTATGTCCACCTACTACTTGGGCGGCGAATTCGACATTCACTGCGGTGGCCTCGACCTGCAGTTCCCGCACCACGAGAACGAGGTCGCGCAGTCCCATGCCGCCGGCGATAAGTTTGCCAATTACTGGATGCACAACCACTGGGTGACCATGGCCGGCGAGAAGATGTCCAAGTCCCTGGGCAACGTGCTGGCCATCGACAACATGCTGGAGATCGTCCGCCCGGTCGAGCTGCGCTACTACCTCGGCTCCGCGCACTACCGCTCCGTGCTGGAATACTCCGAGGCAGCCCTCACCGAGGCCGCTGCCGGCTACCGCCGCATCGAGGACTTCGTGAACAAGTTCGACGACCTCGTCGTAGGAGACTGGACCCCGGCCTTCGAGGACGCCATGAACGACGACATCGCCGTTCCGAAGGCACTGGCTGAGATTCACACCAACGTGCGCGCAGGCAATAAGGCCCTGGGCTCTGGCGATGAGGCTCAGGCACGGCAAATTGCCGAGTCTGTTCGTGCCATGGCCGCAGTACTGGGCTTTGATCCTTTGGCTGAACAGTGGAAAGATGGGGCGTCGACAAGCACTGCGGATACAGCGCTGGACGCACTCGTCCAAGCAGAACTGGAGCGCCGCACCCAAGCCCGCGCGGAGAAGGACTGGGCCACTGCGGACGCCGTCCGCGACCGCCTCGCCGCAGCTGGCATCACCATCACTGACACTGCCGACGGCCCCACCTGGTCGCTGGCCTAAGGAGAATTCATGGCACGTACGCACGGCCGCGGCGGCGCGGGCATCCGCAAGACAAACAAGAAAGGCGCCACTAAGGGCAGTGGCGGCCAGGTAAAGAAGGGCCTTGAGGGCAAGGGGCCAACGCCTAAGGCAGAGGATCGCGTCTACCACGCGAAGCACAAGGCCAAGCTGGAGCGCGAGCGCCGCAACTCGGGCCGCCACCAGAAGGAGACGGCGGAGATGGTCGTCGGCCGCAACCCGGTTGTCGAGTGTCTGCACGCGAAGGTGCCTGCTACCTCGCTGTACATCGTGCAGGGCACCCGCAACGATGCGCGCCTGTCGGAGGCCGTGGCCATTGCGAATTCCCGCAACATTCCTATCCTTGAGATTCAGCGTCACGAGATGGATCGCATGACCGGCAACGGTTTGCACCAGGGCATTGGCCTGCAGATTCCGCCTTATAAGTACGCGGACTTCCATGACCTGATGGACCGCGCGAAGGACGCTGGCGAGCCGGGCATGTTTGTCATTCTGGATAACATCACCGACCCGCGTAACTTGGGCGCGGTTATCCGCTCCGTTGCGGCGTTCGGCGGCCACGGCGTCATCATTCCGGAGCGTCGCTCCGCGTCGGTGACTGCAGTGGCGTGGCGTACTTCCGCGGGTACCGCAGCACGCTTGCCCGTCGCGCGCGTGACCAACGTGACCCGCACCGTGCAGGAATTCCAGAAAGCCGGCTACCAGGTCGTTGGCCTAGACGCCGGCGGCGAGCACACGCTCGACACCTACACGGGTGGCAAGGATCCCGTGGTCATCGTCATCGGCTCTGAGGGAAAGGGCATCTCCCGCTTGGTCCGCGAGAACTGCGATGTCATCATGTCCATCCCGATGACCGGTTGGGTTGAGTCCTTAAACGCATCCGTTGCTGCGGGTGCAGTGCTTTCGGAGTTTGCTCGGCAGCGTCGCGCTGCGAAGTAACACGTAATTTGGAAGGCGTCGCGTTGTGCGGCGCCTTTTTGCTTGCCTCCAATGCGTCTGCTGGGCAGCTACCGCCGTCCTGGTTGCAAATGCCCAGGGCTGGAAACCCAGACCTCCTGCTCGCATTTTCACGCGCTTGCCGACGCCCTGCAATCCACCAGAGAGCTGCGGATTGAGGCCTGGGTATTTGCGCGGAGTTGATGAATCTGCGAAAGGTAACTTTTGACACTTGAACGCGGTTTAGGGGCAGCGTATATCTTTTAGTAGCGCGCGCTATAAGTTCAGATTCTTCTCAAGAAAGGAATGCTTATGAAAGTGAGCATGTCTAAGCGAGCAGTTTCAGTAACTCTCGCAGGTTTGTTGGCGTTGGGTGGTACAGGTGTTGCTGGGGCCACGATTGTAAATATCGATGGCGGCACGTGGGACTACGGTACGGGTAGTGGCCAAGTTTGGTCGCACTACTTTCACAATGGGGTGCGGCACGGTTCAACTGCTGTTGGTACCTTCAAGTCGGATAGCGGTTGCGTCAACAAAAACACTTGGTCACGAGCAACAGCTCCCAAGAAGTCCTCTGGAAATAAGTCCTACTACCGACACTGCTAAGGCTCGATGAAAACTTCAGTCAGACTACTAACCGTAGGGATTTTGCTCTCTACGGTTATTAGCGCATTCATTGCCTTTGTCGGAGCCAGCCTCTTATCGACTCTGGATTACCGGCTTGGCAACGAGTTTGTCCAGATCGAAGACTTCAAACCTGACAGTCACACAGAAACACTGTTTCCTGAGTTTTCTGAATTTGCGCGGGACTCAGGATTTGACGTATCGATTTATTACGCCTCGCTAGCTGATTCGGATGGTGAGGTGCGAATCTACTCCTCGGCTCTGCCTTCAGGTGCAGCTAACTTTGAGTCTCAAAAGTTTCAGAGAGGCGAAAAGCTTGTTTGGTATCCATTGTCGGAAATTCCGACTAAGGAACCGCGCCAAGTTTTTAACATTAAAGGATCGGAAAACGACGCTCGAGACCTAACGACATGGTTGGAGGAGCGCGGGTATTCCGTGATAGGGCTCCAGAACTTGACTTGGAGCATCGTCATGACTTCGTCGCTGCCTTTGTTGGTCGCGGCTGCTTTTCTACTCGCGCTCGTGTTGGGTGGCGGGCACTGCCTAGTGCGGGCTCGCGAAATCGGCATTCACAGACTTTTGGGGCTAAAGCTATCGCAGACGCTAAGGCTTGATGTAACGCGGCTTGCCAAGCAAACATGGCTACCATTTTTTCTTGCGATCATTTTTATTGCGGCGGCATTGTATCTTTACAACGACTGGGCAGAAGCGACGTTGTTTTGGGCCTTTTTCGGCGTTTCTGTGTTGCTCCAATGGGTCGGTTTGGCGCTGGGCTATGTGCTCGGGCAGTTATTGGTTCGAAATATTTCGATCCCGCAGGCCATCAAAGGCAAGGTTCGGGCGCGTCCAATTACCTACGCTCTGTATGCTGTCCGGCTATTGGCACTCTTGACGAGCCTGACGGCACTTTCGCAGATGGTTGATACCGGTGCTGAGGTGTCCGCGCGAGAGGAATTGCAACCGTATTGGAGCGGACATGCCAATGAGCAAGAGTTTGCCCTGAGCTCGAATATCACTCCGGATGAAAAAGAACAGGCTGCAGCTGCAGCGCCCTTGCGTCAGGCGGACCGCGAAGGAAAGCTACTCTTAGCGGATCCTTTTTGGCTTACCTGGCCGACTCAACTGGAAGCCCCGGTTATTCTCAGCAACCATCGGTTCGCCGTTCAAGCTGGTGTTTCCCTTCTGAAGAAGACGTAACCGTTTGTGCTCCCGTTGCCCTCAGTGAAGAATCCAAACAGACGATTATTGACTCCGTTGCATTTGAAGCCGAACTCGCGAAGAAGAAAGTTCCAGATTTTAACTGGAAAGAGGATTGTTCGCTTGGGCAAGTCTTTTCCTATGACGTTGAGCTGCGGCCAGTAATTAATGACCCCATTGTGGTCTCGTTACCAGTGGGGCTTGAAGCTATCGGTGACCGGAATTTACTCGCGAAAGCCTCGCAGAAAGTCCTCCTTGCCATCGAGCCAACTGTCGTTGGTGAGCTGAAAGATGGGACGGTGGGCAAGGTGCTTGCCACGGCACAACCGCATGCTGATTCCTGGCGATCGTCCCTTGAGGAAGCCAAAGATCAATTCAGCCTTTGGTCGTTAAATACGGTCGTAGCGATATTACTGGTTTCCTTGTTAATCGTCGCGGGGCTTTTCAGTTTCCAGGTGGCGTTCCGGCGAGAGCTCTATGTTTCCTTCATTTGTGGGCGCAGCCCGTGGAAGATGTGCAGGAAGATTCTGCTGGCCGAGCTATTCTTTTTCGTTACCACCATCGGCTGGGTTTTGTATCGTTTGCGCGAGCATAAGGAACAACTGGAATCGCACTATCCATCAACGTGGTCGATGGGGTTTGAAAACAGGTGGTCCACGGCAACCGTTCTTGCTGTCGTCGCATTTTCGATCGTGTGGATGTGTATTTCAATCGGTTTGACCTGGTGGATTAGTGCGCGAAATCAAATGCGCTGGACAGACAGCGAGGGAAATTAGGATATGGAAATTCAGGTTGAAGACCTTCACTACAGTGTGAAGGGAAAAATGATTCTTTCCGGCCTTACGCGGTCTTTTGCGGCTGGCCGGGGGACTGCATTAACCGGCGTCTCCGGAAGTGGGAAAACCACCCTGTTGAACCTCTTGGGCGGTCTGATCTCGCCGGACAAAGGCTCAATCATGTGGGATGGAAACAACATTGCATCGCTATCGGCAGGTCGACTGCGCAAGTATCGACGCGAATGCGTTGGGTATCTTTTTCAAGATTACGGCTTGGTTCCTGACCTCACCGTTGTCGACAACGTGAAGCTCGCAGCCAGTAACGTTTCGCGCCGTGCTTTCGATGAGGCGCTAGACAGCGCTTTGGCGCAGGTCGGTTTACGAGGCTATGAAAAGCGTGTGGTCAGCGGCTTGTCGGGCGGCGAACAACAACGAGTAGCCTTGGCGAGGATCCTCATTTCTAAGCCCAAAATCGTATTGGCGGACGAGCCAACCGGTGCGCTTGACGAGGACAATGCTCAGCTGGTTGTTGAACACCTCCGTGCTTTCGCTGACCAAGGCGCCGTTGTCGTCGTCGCGACGCATTCCAAGCATGTAGCTGACCAAGCAGACTGCGAGGTAACGCTTTAGTGTGGCGATTGAAATACTCGGATATGCCGTGTCTGCTTGCAGGCATCCGAGACGATGAGCAATCGATACTCGATGAGCTAAGACGTTACTTCCTCTGGCCCCAGGTTGAATGTGTGTCCACTCAAAGGGAGCTGCTGAATGCATTGTCTGGCTCACAGGAGCAATTGCTGGTGTTGTGCGAGCGCAAAGACTCGGCGACCTGGGTATGGGATATACAAGAGTTAAAGAGCAGCGATTTCATTTACTTGGTGGATTATTCACGGCATTCGCGTGAGAAGCTTCAAACGGCAATCAATTTGGGCGCGTCTGCATATTGCGTCGTTACCCGGGAAGCTCGCTCCGGCCATGGGGGCCTTAAAATAAGTTGTTGCTTTGAAATAAACGGCGTAGCTGTTGGGACAATGCCTGAACCAGATATGCAGCGAAACCTCGAGCGACTGTCCGCAATTCAGCTTCGAATTTTAAACGGAATTGTATGTGGGCACTCAAATTATGGCATCGCGGAGGAAACACATCTTTCTGTGCCGATGATCAAGAAAATAGTTTCCCAGCTGCTCGACATCTTTGCTGCAGAGAACAGAGTCCAGTTAGCCATAAAAACCTTACCCGCTATGGGTTGAGCTGCCATCCTGTTGCAAATGCCCAGGGCTGGGTAAGTAGCGGGGAGGCGAGCCGCGGGGCTATAAGCCGAAGAAGTCCTCCACCACCTGGGCCGCGATGAAGCTATCGGTATTCGGGCCCAAGCGCGCGTCGAGCTCGTTGCCCGAGGGGATGACGTGGCCCACGCCTTCCATGGTCCACAGTTCGACGGGGTTGTCACCTTCCCAGGAATGCAAAGACACATCAGAAAACGGGCGGGTTACCTTGGCCTTAGAGCAACCGTTCATCGTGGCGAAGCGCTGCGCAGTCCACAACGCGGAAGTAACCTCGCCGCGGGAGCTATTCGCGAGGCCAGCGTGGCCGCCTTCATAAGGCGCTAACGGGTCCGCAGTGCCGTGCATCATGAGGATTGGGGTGGGCGTATAGCCCTCGGGGTTAGACGGCGCATGGTTAGCGCCGCTGCCCATCGTCGAGGCGAAGATGCAGGCACCGTCGAGGAAGCCCGGGGCATCGAAAAGCAGGCGAATTACCATCTGCCCGCCGTTGGAATAACCGCAGGCGAAGGTGCGCTGCGTGCCGTATTCCTCCTGTACGGTGGCGGCGACGTGTTGGAGAAAGGCGACGTCGTCAATGCCAAGCTCACGGGCCTTGACCGGAAGCACCGCGCGGGCGTCGTTGAAGTGCCTATCCACGCCGTCGGGGTAGACAACCACCGTGCCCGTGCGGGCGGCGAGCTCGTCGAAAGTACCGTTTGTAAAGCGCCGCATCACGCTGCCATTTTGCAGCGAACCGTGGAGGAAAAGCAGCAGGTTCGGACCGGGATTTTCCGGCGCGACGACGGTGTACTTACGCTTGAATCCCTGAAATTCCACGATGGTCATGGAACAAAAGTTCAGTCGGGGTGGGCGCAGGTTTCGTCGTGTGTGCTGGTGTGGTGCTTTTCCGAATCGCTGCGGCCCTCGAAGTGAGCTTTGGTGACGCGGGCGGCGGCGATGTCGTCGCGCACGGCACGGCGGTTGCGCAGCCAGCCCACGAGGCGGCAAACCAGGTAAATGACAAAAGAAATTGTGGTGACGAAGACCGAGACTGGCAAGCCTGGTGCTAGCGAGAGGATGAGGCCACCCACGGCGGCGACCTCGGCGAAAAGCGTGGACCACAGCACCGCGCGCACCGGCGAGGAGGTGATCTGCACTGCTGCTGCGCCCGGTGTAATCAGCAGCGCCATGACCAACAGCGAACCGACAATCTGCACTGACTGCGCCGCGGTAAGGCCCACCAGAATGGCAAAGCCTACGGAGATAGCGCGCACTGGTACGCCGGCTGCCTGCGCCATGACCGGGTCGGCGGAAGCGAAAAGCAGCGGGCGCCAGAAGAGCAACACGACGCCCACGATGATGACGGTAGTCAGCGCCAGCAGCCACACCGAGGCCGCGGAAACACCCACGATCTGGCCGGTCAGCAGCGTCATCGCCGTATTGGAATTGCCCGGATAGAGATGCAAAAACAGCACCGATAGACCAAGGCCAAAGCTCATCACCACGCCAATCGCGCTGTCTTGCTGGCCTTTCAGCCCCAACACCGCCAGGATGATGGCGGCCACGATGGCGCCCGCGATGGCACCGAAGCCTAAGTTAAATCCGAAAAGCAGGGCAGCCGAAGCGCCCATCAGGGCGAGCTCAGACGTCGCGTGCACTGAAAAGGACATCTGGCGCAGCACGATGAGTGAGGTCATCACACCAGAGAGGATGCCCAGCAGCGCGCAGGCCCACAGAGAAGACTGCACGAAATCGACGCCGAGCAGATACTGGGTGTCTTCGAAAAACTTATTAGACAACGATGAGTCTCCCATCGACCTCGATGACGTTGACCTTGGAACCATACAGCTCAGACAAGACATCCGAGCGCATAACCTCATCCACAGCGCCAAACATGTGGCCATGCGGGGCGATGTAGAGCACCTTGTCCACCACGCCTAGCACCGGGTTGATGCCGTGCGTCACGAACAACACGGAGGTGCCGCGTTCTTTGCGCCAGCGGTCGAGCTTTTCCACGGTCGCTTGCTGGCGGGCAGGATCGAGCGAGAGTAATGGTTCGTCGGCAAGGATGAGCTGCGGGTCATTGGCCAGCGCCTGGGCCTGCCGGATGAGCTGTTGCTGACCGCCCGAAAGCTGCCCCACGCGGCGCTCGGCGATGCCGGTGGCACCCACCTCAGCGAGGAGTTCGTCGACGCGGGCGCGGGAGGGGCGTCGCTTAGCGATGGCCCCGTGTGCCAACGACAGTGAGACCAAATCCCGGGCGCGCATGGGAAGATCCTGCGGAAACATGCGCTGCTGCGGAATGAAACCAACCCGCGAATTGACGTCCACGCGCCCTCCGGTGAGCTGGCGCGTGCCCAGGATGGTGCCCAGCAAGGTGGACTTGCCCACGCCGTTTGGCCCCAAGACGGCGATGAATTCGCGCTTGTCGACGCCCAGGTTGAGCCCCGACCACAGCGGTTCCACGGCCGCTTCATGAAATTGAACCAGCACTAAGCTGCCTCGATGTGGTCCACGGCCTGCTCGTAGTAGTCGAGGAAGTTCGTGCCCTCTGGTGGGGTCTCGCCGATTTCCACGATAGGGATGTGGCGCTCCTCAGCTGCCTTGTGGATGCGCGAGGAGATATCGGTCTCGGTCTGTGGGTTATAAATCAGCAGATCGACCTTGTCTTTCTTGATGGCCTCTAGGAAGCGTGCGAGGTCGGCGGCAGTCGGTTCGCCCTCAGACACGGTGGCCTTGCGGAAGCCCTCCGGCGTCACGTCCAAAGCAGGGGTGTACTTCATGATGTAGTCCGCAATCGGCTCGGTCTGCGCATAGTTG
>NZ_KV800697.1:2860-6270 GCF_001810285.1 Corynebacterium sp. HMSC071F07 | reverse complement strand
GCAGATGCCTTGGCCTCTGGGTTGGCCTCATTGACTAGGTCGGCGACCTCGGTGGCCACTTTCTCGATGGCGGCAGCGTCGTACCAGACGTGCTCGTTGCCCTCGATGTTGGTGACCTTGGAGGGCTCCTTCTTGGCGATGACCTTGGCCTCTGCCGCGGTGACGACGTCCGGCTCTTCGTCGAGCTTGCCGTGGTCGGTCAGAGGGAGGGCGTGGATGATCTCGTCCTGGTTCTTTACTGCCTGGTACAGCCAGGAATCGTATCCGCCTCCGCCGACGATGAGGACGTCGGCTTCGTTGGCCTTAGCGATGTCTGCCGCGGTGGGCTCGAAGTGGTGCGGGTCGACGCCGTTGCCCTTGACGATTGGCTCGACCTCAATCTTGACGTCTTGCCTCTGTGCGGAGTCGATGACTTCCTGGGCCACATCTGCCCAGATGGAGGTGGAGGCGACGACCTTGATGGTGTCCTCGTCGGCGCTATCGGTGCTGGAGCAACCGGCCAGGGTGAGGCTGCCTGCACACAGGAGAGCGGCGGGCGCAGCCAGGGATTTAAGGGAAAAACTCATGCCCTCTAGTTTGCGTTTGTTGAAAATTGTTGTCAAATGGAAATGTATTGAAAATCCGCTCGCTAAAGACCTTGCCTGAAACGCGAAACGCAGAGGTGAACAGGGTAGGGTAGCCAGCATGGTAAAACGCAGCCAGAATCGGAAAACGCTAGCCTCGCTGGCTGCTGAATTGGGTGTTTCGCGTACCACCGTTTCCAATGCATATAATCGCCCAGACCAGCTGGCCCCAGCCACGCGCGAGCGCATTCTCTCCGCGGCCGCAGCCCACGGCTACACGGGCCCCGACCCCACCGCGCGCAGCCTGCGCACTCGCCGCGCGGGCTCCACGGGGGTCCTCCTGACCGAGCACTTGTCCTACGCCTTCGAGGACGCCGCCTCCGTTGATTTTCTAGCCGGCATGGCAGAGGCATCCACGGGTGCCGCGACCACCCTAACTCTGATTCCCGCAGGGCCCGACGCCCCTTCCGACGACGCTGCCGCCCTCCTCACCCGCGCCGCCGTGGATGGCTTCGTTATCTACTCGGTCTCGTCCGAATCCGTGGAAGCGGCGCGAACGCGTGGTCTTCCGCTGGTGGTCTGCGATCAGCCCAAGGACTCTGGCCTTCCCTTCGTGGGCATCGATGACCGCGAGGCAATCAAGCCCGCCGCCCGCGCGTTGCTCGCGGCCGGCCACCGCCGCATTGGCATCCTGTGCATTCGCCTCCACCACGAGCGCATCGATGGTTTCGTAAGCCCGGAGCAGGTCGAACGCGCAGACATGCACGTCCAACGCGACCGCGTGCTGGGCGCTCTCGATGTATTTGCACAGGCAGGCATTGGCGAGATTCCCATTGTCACCCGCCACATCAACGATGCGAGCACCGCGCGCGCTGCCGCGGAAGAGCTGCTTGCCGCGCGCCCTGAGCTGACCGCCGTGCTGTGCACCACCGACTCGATGGCGCTCGGCGTGCTCGGTGTCTTGCGCGATGCTGGCCTCGCGGCACCGAAAGACCTCTCCGTGACGGGGTTTGACGGCATCACCACCGCCTTGCTGGCGGGGCTTACTACCGTGGTCCAGCCGAATAAAGCCAAAGGCGCGGCGGCAGGCCACATGTTGGCCGAGCATATCGACGCCGCGCTTTCCGAGACTGCCCCAGCACACGACCATAAGCTGCTGTCCACCCGCTTCAACGAGGGGACCACGGTGGGCTCGCCGCGCGAGCAGCATTTATTGGATTGGCGGCTCTAGTCGGCACACTTTGCCAAATATTGCGCCAAAACTTGCCGAAATCAGCGCCTTGTTTGGCAAAATGTACCGCGCTTGTCCCGTTTACCGCGCTTGCCCCGTTTACCGCGCATCACGCTTAAGCGCCGAGGTGAACCGCGCGGGCCGCAGCGAGCTCCTCCAAGAAATCAGACACAGCCGCAATATCCGGAACGCGGTGTGCGGCTAGCGTCTCGCCCTCGCCAACCTTCACGCCCAGGTCTGGTGGCTGATTCAAAACCGCGAATCCGTCTTCGTCGGTGACGTCGTCGCCCAAGAAAACCGTGGCCGTGGCGCCGACGCGCTCGCGCAGCTCGGAAATCCATGAGCCCTTCGTGGCCTGGGTAGCGGAGAACTCGATGACAGACTTGCCGGCAGTCATGGGGAAACCGGCTGGGTCGAGTGCGCGGCCAGCAGCGTAGGCCTCGGCGGCTAGCTCTGGGTCTGTAAGCTCCAAGCGGCGCAGGTGGAACACGCGCTGGAAAGGCTTAATCTCAATTTCCGCGCCAGGAAAGCGCTCCATCAGCTCACGGATTTCTGCTTCCTTGCGGTCCAAGTGCGCCTGGGCTTCCGGCGAAAGGGAAGAGTCCTGCCACGAGGACTCCGCGCCGTGGGAGCCGCCCAACAGAACCGGCTCGCGCAGCGGGAAGACGCGCTTTAGCCCTTCCAGGTGGCGCCCAGAAAGCGCCGCTACCGTGGTATCCGGCAGCTTCGCCAGACGCTCCAGGGCAGCCAACGACCGCGGCTCGGCGTGAACCGCATAGATGTCATTGGCAAAACCGGCGAGGGTGCCATCAAAGTCAGAAACTACGGCCAGATGCTTGGTTGCTGCGAGCTTTTCAATCATGCCCTCATCCTAAAACAGCCCTAAAGCGAGACCATGCGAATAGCGGGGGAGTCCACCTCGGCGGTATCCAGAGTCAGAACCAGCTGATTATTCGGGTTTAGCCGAACCTCAAAATCATGGTCTTCCGCCAGCAGATTGCGTAGCAGATTATCCGCCCATAGTGCCGAGCCGGTGCAATCGTCGGGACGGGTATCCATTCGCACCTTATCGATGTGCATGGTGTCCGCGTCGCGGATATTGGCGGCATCCTCGGCCTCGCTGTAGGAGACCTTGGCTTGGAACGGCGCACAGCCAGTAGAGCCCACAATGGAGGATTCGCCGAAGCTCATTTGTGGCACCGCCTTAGCGGTCTGCGGAATCGCAGAAGGCTCATCCGGCTTGGTGTAGATAGCCACTACTTGCCAGTCCTTGCCCACGATTCTCTCGTCACCGCGTGGCTGCGGCCCTGAATCCTCGGAGCCGCAGGCGCTAAGTGTCATTGATGCGGCGAGAAGTGCCGCTGTAATTACTCGCTTCACTTGTTCTTCGCTGCTTTCTCTAGGGCGCTCAAAAAGGCGCGCGACCATACATCCACGTCGTGTTGGACCACCTGTGCGTGCAGGTCGAGCATGTGCTGGCGCATGGTGTCGGGTGAATCATCAAGCGCCTTCAATGCGCTGAGCAGGGCGCGTTTGATGGACTCTATGTCGAAAGGGTTGCATAGGTTGGCCTGCTTGAGCTCCGCGGCGGCGCCGGCAAACTCGGAGAGCACCAA
>NZ_KV800697.1:0-2760 GCF_001810285.1 Corynebacterium sp. HMSC071F07 | reverse complement strand
CGTGGCAGGTCACATACTCCTTGGCCACCAGGTTCATGCCGTCTTTGAAAGGGGTGACCAGCATGACGTCGGCAAGCCGGTAGTACTTGCGCAGCATGTCCTTGTCCACCGCGCGGTGCACGTAGTGGACCACTGGCCGCCCAATCTGGCCGAAGCGCCCATTGATGCGGCCTACGGCTTCCTCGACCTGCGAGCGGGTCACGCGGTAATGGTCGATGCGCTCGCGCGAAGGCGTGGCAATCTGTACCAGCGTAACCTCGCTCGGATCCAGCGCCTGCGACTCCAGCAGCTCCTCGAAAGCTTTGAGGCGCTGCAGGATTCCCTTGGTGTAGTCCAGCCTGTCGACGCCCAAAATGACGCGGTGGTGGCCGCCGAATTCCGCACGCAGCTTGGCGACGTCGCGGTCCTCCGCCTTACTGAACCGCGTCATGTCGGAGGACTTGATGGAGATCGGGAACGCGCCCACGCCAACGGTGCGGCCATCGACCTTGATGCCGGCAGTGATGTCGCGCGTGCTGACCTCGCCCGTGACCTCTAAGCCGAGGCGAGTGGCCAGCTCTAAGAAGTTACGGGCATTGGATTCGAGGTGGAATCCGATGACATCGGCGCCCATCAACCCGCGGACGACCTCTTCGCGCCATGGCAGTTGCAGGAAGAGATCTGCGGAAGGGAATGGGATATGCAGGAAGAAGCCGATGGTGAGATCAGGGCGTAGTTGGCGCAGAATGCCTGGCAGCAGCTGCAGCTGATAGTCCTGTACCCACACCGTGGCGTTGGGTGCTGCGACCTTGGCTACTTCTTCGGCAAAGCGCAGATTGACCTCGCGATAGGAGTACCACCACTCGCGCTTGTACTGCGGGGTGACGATGAGGTCGTGGTAGAGCGGCCACAGGGTGGCGTTAGAAAAGCCCTCGTAGAAGCCCTCGTAATCCACGTCGGTCAGCTTGACCGGGTGCAGCAGCACACCGTTTTCGGTGTGGAAGGGTTCCGGGGCGTCGTTTGTGATGCCTGGCCAGCCCACCCAGCAGCCTTGCTCGGCCTCCAGCACTGGCGACAAAGCAGTAACCAAGCCGCCAGGCGAGGCCTTCCAGGTGCGGGTGCCGTCCGGTTGGATCTCCAGATCCACGGGGAGGCGGTTGGCCACCACCACGAAGGAATTGTCGTGGCCAGACATTGTTCTTAGGCCTTCTTCGTGGTCTTCTTAGAAGCCTTCTTGGCGGTCTTCTTTGTGGACTTCTTGGTCGACTTCTTCGTTGCCTTCTTGGTGGTCTTCTTCGAAGATTTCTTGGTTGTCTTCTTCGAGGACTTCTTAGAAGCCTTCTTTGGCGCAGCGTCTTCCTGCTCTGCCAGAACCTTCTTGTGTACCAAGCCATCTGGCTCGACGCCGAGCATGGACATCAAGGTCACGCCATCGAGGAAGTCCTCAGCATAAGTAGCGACGATGCGGCGCGCAGCGCGGGCGGTCTCCTCCTCGACTGCATTGTTCTGGTCTGCAGCGGGCTGAGTGTCAGTGACCTTTGGTGGCACGAAGTCCTCCTGAACGAGTTGTGAAAGCTTTCAGACCGCATATTCTACGCCATGCGGCCGTGCGGTGCGGATTCGGGGCTATGTGCGCAGAGATCTATTTTGTGGGCCTGGGTTATGGCGCCGGGCACGGCGAGGATTTCGCCCTAACTGCCAAATCGGTGCCGTGCAGGGAAGGCGAGTTCAGGTGGTGAATGCATCTATACAGCTAGGAGGTTGTGTAGATGTCAAGTGATAAGAGGCTGTGTGAGCGGTACGTGGAGGCGTATCTGCATGATGCGCGTCCGATGTCGGTGATCCTGAAGGAGTTGAGGGTCTCGAAGGCTACGGCGAAGGTGTGGCGTCAGGCTGAGGGCCTTAGCCGTGGTCAGCGTCAGCGGAGTCTGACTGAGAATAAATTCAAAGATCAGTACCAAAAGGTCGTTGCTCTTGTAGAAAGCGGCCAGTCTGCGCATAGCGCACTGAACGAGACTGGTTTCCCACAGACTGCTTACCGATCCCTTGCCCAAGACGGTATCGAACTCGCTAATACCAGTCGCGGTGGAGCCATACAACGCGAGCGGGATCGCATCGCTAAAGCTTTGAAACTTGTTGACGCTGGAAAAAGCTATAAACAGGCTGGCCAGGTGGTTGATCGCTGCGGGGCCCGACCCCCGGAAAGTGGACACATCGGGGGCTGGCTATGCTGCTGTGGTCAGTATAGCCGAAGTCTCGGCTTCAAAGACATCAGGAGCTACGAGATTGCACCAGGAGTGCCGCCGGCGCGTGTTGTAGCGCATGCACCACCGGAAGACCTCTTGACGACAGCTAATTGGGTTGTCAAAGACTTTCCGATCACGCAGCACTTCCCGCTTTAAGGTGGCGTTAAAGGATTCTGCCAGGGCATTATCGGCACTCGTTCCAACCGCGCCCATGGACTGGCGCACACCTAACGACGAGCAGTAGTTCCTAAAGGCTTGTGAGGTGTACACGCTGCCGTGATCGGAATGGAAAATAGTCCCGTCAAGACTGCCGCGCACGCCGTGTGCGTGGGCTAGAGCATCGATAACTAGTGAGACCCGCATGTGGTCTGCGAGTGCATAACCTGCAAGTTTACGTGAATACGTGTCAATGACTGTGGCAAGGTACATGTTTTTGCCTCCCCTACACGGCAGGTAAGTAATGTCACCGACATACACACGATTTGGCTCGCCAGCTGTGAACTTGCGGCCTACTAGATCTGGCATGACACGGTGA
>NZ_KV800696.1:0-4040 GCF_001810285.1 Corynebacterium sp. HMSC071F07 | reverse complement strand
GACACCAAAAGAGAGAAACTTTTCTAGTCTTAGAAGTATGAAAGCTGAGGGGAGCTTCGGGGATATATCCCGTGAAACTAGTTCCGCCGCTGCCCGCATGCATGCAGCGGATGCGCATCGTCGTGCGCGCGCTGCGGCGGAGGCCGCAGCCAACGTGTGGGAAGACGAGCTGACGGTACGGACTTCATCTGGCTGGGTACGTGGCACGAGGGAAGAAGATCTCCGTACAGATCGCCCAATTTCCGCGCCCGTGCGCTCTTGGAGGGGCATTCCATTCGGCGCCGATACCAGCGGCGCCCAGCGTTTTCGTGCTGCCGAGAAAGCTCCCAGTTGGGAAGGCGTACGCGAGTGCTATGACTTTGGTCCAGTAGCCCCGCAGCCTATCTATTCTTGGCAAGATCGCGTCGCGGGCGGAGAGGATTGCTTGCATCTCGACGTCGTTCGCCCAGACAACGACGAAAAGCTGCCGGTGGTGGTCTACATCCATGGCGGCAGTTTCATCGTTGGCTCCTCGCACATGCTTATGCTGCGTGGATTCGAACTGGCTGCGCAGATGAACGTGGTCTACGTTTCCATCAACTTCCGTTTGGGGGCGCTGGGCTATTTGGATCTGCGCAGCCTGGGAGGCGAGTGCTCGGCCAATCCAGCGGTATCGGATCAGCTCCTGGCCTTGCAGTGGGTTAAGGAAAATATCGCCGCTTTCGGCGGAGATGATGGCAACATCACCTTGATGGGTGAATCTGCCGGTGGCGCAGCGGTGTTGACACTGATGACGGTGCCGCGTGCGCACGGGCTGTTTCATCGTGCGATTGCGCAGTCGCCGCCGATTGGCATGCTGCATTCGCGGGCGCAATCAACGTTCTGGGCGCGCGAGTTGGTCAACCGTATGGCCTTGCCGCGCGCGGCCAGCGTGGATGATTTGCGCGAGGCTGAATTCGGCGACATAGTGCGCGCCGGCCAATCGATGATGCGGCGTGCGGGCGAGCTTTTCCACTTGAATTCCTGCTACGCGCCCACGGTGGATGACGATCTGATTCCTTTGCATCCGTTGGAGGCTTTCGCCCAAGGCAAACAAGCCGATGTACCGCTTTTGGTGGGGACGAACTCGGACGAGGCGAGCTTTGGCAAGTTTCTCTACCAGCGTCAGAGTGCGCGCCGGCGCGCCGCGTTGCGCCTGCTTGCTTCCTTCGACGAGGTCAACGCCCCAGCGGTGGTGGAGGCCTATGGCGGGGCAGTTGCTCGGCAGGATTTTGCGCACCTGCTTACCGACGCCCTGTTCTGGGCGCCCACCGTACGAGTTGCCGATGCGCACTCGCGGGAGCACGAGACCTGGATGTATCGCTTCGATTTTGCGCCAGCGGCGTTGAAGTGGCTTGGGCTAGGAGCGATGCACTCGATGGAGCTGTCCAATATCTTCGGCGATCCTGGCGCTTCCCGGGTCTCCGCACTGACCCGCATGGGTGATAGTGCCCTGATGGATGACATGACCCAACTCATGCAGTCGCAGTGGTCCTCTTTCATCCATACTGGCCGGCCAAACGAGAACTGGCCGCGCTATGAGCCAAGCCAGCGCAAGACCATGATTTTTGACTCGGAGCCGCAGGTCGTGGTTGCGCCCTTCGAGCGGCGTCGCCAGGCATGGCAGAACTATCACATGCTCGAGTGGGGAAGCGGTCGACCCGAGCTTTTGGCTGCGCTTGGTTTAGAAACACGGCGGCAGGATAACGGGTAGGCTTTGAGGAGCCTTGGTGATAGCCATGGTGACCAACTGCCACATGGATGGATTGCACTGATGAGCTTTTTTGAAGATATCGCTTCTGCGTTGGACGCTGAGGGAATTGAGTCCCGCGTCAATGATGACGTGATGTTTGTGCCCATTACTTCGGATCTTGAGATTCAACTAGTGGAAATTGACCCAATCCTGCCTGCCGCGAATGTCTACATTGCGGCAGCGGATGTGGATGAAGACGATGAAGACTTTGAGGCCGTCCTGGTCTCGGTGGCCTTCTCCGTGGATGATGCAGTTGAGGCTGTGGCAAAGCACATCGCTACCGATCAGGTAGTGACGGTTTTGCGGGACCTGCTGGAAGGCACCGATGAACGCATTGCGGACCTTGAGTTTATGCAGGATGAGTTCAACCCGAACCTCGTCGTGGCTGAGGTGGCTAACGACTCTGAGCTGCGCGTGCTCGTAGAGACTGTCGATGGCGTGCCCTCTGCCATCGTGCGTTTCTTGGCATTCGACTTTGACGAGGAAGAGTATGACGAGCTCGAGGATGAAGCCATCAACGAGCTGTGGGAGCAGGACGAGGACGATGACTTGAGCGAGGAGCAGCGTCTTGCATTGTTTGAGGTCGGCGAGGCTCACGATTCCGCCCCAATCATTGAAGTCCCGGCCGAGGCCTTGGAGCTTGGTACCTACACTGACTTCGATCGCCTCTTTGATGTGCTGAGCTTGGTCTCCGATCAAGCTCTGGACTGGGAGTGTCAGTTGGTTTCCTTCGACGATGCACAGTTTGAGGAGCCCGACGTCTACGACATCTTCGGCGCTGACGACGATGAGGATGAAGCGCTAGATGATGAAGATGATGATGTCATCGATGACTACGATGACGAGGATGAGCTCTAAACTGGGCGCCGTATCGGGCCTCTTCCGCAATCGCTGGCGTCAACTAAGCGTCCTCTTCTCGGTGCTGGTTGCCGCAGGCGCGTGGTCTATGTCGACATCCCCGCAGTTCCGGGAGATAACCTATACCTTCTCGAGCCCTTTGACCATCACCATTTGGGCGTTGGGCTTGGTTGCAACTGCGGGCCTATTACTTTCTAGGTACGGGCTATTTCCGCGCTATATGATGTTCAACCCCGTGATGGGGATGGCGCTGAATATGCTTATTGGCTCTTTGGTGGTAGGAACGAACATCCCCTTTTATTTCGATACTTTGGGCACTATCGTGGTTGCCATTTTGTATGGGCCTACCTTGGGTATGGCTACAGGCCTCGGCGCTTCTGTGCTGAGCGCTAGTTATGCTGCGCATCCTTTAGCCTTTATCCCTGTGTCCATGTTCGTAGGGTATATCTTCGGTGCGCTGGCGCAACGGCGCATGTTCCGTTACGTGGCAACCACCATCGTGATTGGCCTGCTGGCCGGATGCTTGTCCGGCATGCTTGTCGTCTATCCCACGATCTATTCGCTCGGTGGGGAAGGCGATATCGGGCGTGAAGGCCTGTTGAACTTCTACCAGATGGTAACTGGAAATGACCGCTTGGCCATTATCTGCCAGGCGCTTACCTCTGATTCCATTGACAAGGCCTTCACGGTCGTTGCGGCGTGTCTCCTCATCCGTTTTGCCCCTGCCGGCTTGCGGTCCTATGCCGTCTATCCCGGAAACGCAGCAATTGCGGATAGCGTCTTCCGTGAAAATAGCGAAAACCTTGGGCACGGCGATGGCATTCGCCGCGGTTTGCGCTATATGGACCGTGGTATCAGCCGCTATGCTGCCTGGCTAAAGCCTGCGAAGAGTGAGACTGGAGAGTGAACCGGAAGGTAGGCACTGTCAACCAGCCACACGAACCGCTGCGCTTCGGCATTGGTTAGCTCGTGGACAGCGTTTGCTAGCTCCGGCGGCACCATTGCACGCACCCATGCTTCGGCAAGCTCCGGGGTAACAGAGGCTCCTGTCGAATCAGTAATTCGTACTGAGACGAGATACGCGGGCACTCGGTCTTCGCCATAGCCCAAGACTCGTGCGCGGGCGCGCTCGCCCACACGATGGCGCGTTATTGCCATGGTTAGTGCCGGAAAGCCTGCTACTGCCGGAAGCTCCTTTAATGGTGGCCGCCATGTTGGCGTGGGCCGCGCCAGCGAGCGTGGATGGCGCACTATCCCGTTTAGAGCGTTGAGCGTTTCTGTTTCATGGAAGAGGATGTCAGCGGCTATCTCGCCGGCGCGGAGGCGCTCGGACACATGCGAATGGCTATGGGTAGTGCGTGCACGCCGGCTTGCGGCGTGGCGGATGCCGAAACAGGTGAAGCGTCCTGGG
>NZ_KV800695.1:0-490 GCF_001810285.1 Corynebacterium sp. HMSC071F07 | reverse complement strand
TGATTCCTATCGAGTGTTCGTACTCGGTTGGGATAGCGTTGTCGTAGAAGGCTGGTCGGCCTGTTTCTTGGTCGGCTTTGTTGTGGTCTTCTTCGGCAAGATAGTTGACTTTGGCGAGTTGATCTTGGCCATAATTGCACTGCCTGGCGATATTTAGCGGATCGTCAGGCAGTTGCTTTTTGGTGTGGAGGTACCACTCGAGCATTTTTCGTTGGCGTTCCCCTGACCTGCCTCGGTGCGCATCGGCGATGCGTTTGAGCTGGGCGTTTATGCCGCCTTCAAGACTGTTTGTCGTTGAAGCCCAGCGTTTAGGATCAAGCGCATTCGGTGGTGGCTTAAGGTAAGTAAACAACCAATTGTTGCGCGATAGGTGCAGCAGTGAGTTGTAGGCTTTGCGTATTCGCAGATGAGTCCATTCCCACTGGTTATTGAGTGTTCGGCGTTCTTTTGGCACGGGTGTTTTCTCGTTGAGGAATGTTTTGAATACCTG
>NZ_KV800694.1:234002-264671 GCF_001810285.1 Corynebacterium sp. HMSC071F07 | reverse complement strand
ATTTCCCAGGACTTTCCCCTCACCCGCAGACTCTTTAGCTCTTCTCCGCGCACGCGGAGGTATCTCCCGGGGTGATATGGGAGTGATTATGGATGGTTGGGCACAAACCACGCCCATACATATTTACCCACACCAATAACGACACTGTGGCACTATTCCGTAACAGTCCTAGAGCAGTTCCACAACAATTTCGGCGTTGTCCTTGTCTGATGGCGTGAGAGTACACGTCCAAGTCGAACGAACCGTAGCACCGAAACCATTTTGAGAATCAACCCACCCCGTCAAATCCCACGAATTACCATCATCGGTTTTCATTCCCTCATATTCTCCCGGGCCCTCAAACTTAGCTGTTGATGGGGACGTTAGCTTAGCTTCAACCTGGTCGTGACAATACGACCGAGCTTTAGCCTTAGACCAGCCGAGAATTTCATCATCTTTTGGCTTAGTAGTGCTTGAATCAGACCCGGCACACGCTGTAAGCATAAGTGGGGCAATGAGAATGAGGGATAAGAGTGTCTTTTTCACGTCTCTAAAGTTACCCAACTTTGTTGTGTGCGCAATGAGGGTGTCAGTCCGTTTGTGTACGGGGACTGACACCCTTATCTCAACAAATCCACCGTTAATGAGGCGCACCCCACCACCGTCACCAGTTACTGAACCATCATCACGAAACAACCCGGCATCGAGCGCTTCGTGCCGCGCGACCGCCGCAGACGCCACAGTGATGGGGACGCGCGCGGCGGTGGCAGCGAAGGCGTCGCTAAGCCGGCGTGCCTCAATATGCAGTTCATAGCCCAACACCGCCATGACCTTGCACAAGCCGCCAAAGTCCGCTACCAGCGCACTACCAACACGCTGCAAATTGTCCTATTATGGGGCAAATGAATGCGGAGACTCTGTGCTTGGAAACCACGGCAATTGACCAGTCCTCTTATCTCGAACAGGCCCCTCGCCTAAGCCTTGACCCAAAGACTCGCATCCTGGATATCGCGCTGCCAGACCTCATGGAGCACGAGCTGGAACAACCGCAGTGGCGCGTCGAATCCCACTTCATCGATCGTCCACACTCCGTCCGCGTCTTCGAAGCCGGCGAGCGTCTGCGCGTGGGCATTCCTGGCCCTTTCAAGTCCATCCAGGTAACCCTCATGGACGGCGATGAACCACTCGCGCCGGAGTTTAACTTCACCGGCATCAGCAGCGATGCGCCGTTTATCATCCACGATCAGTCCACGCTGCTCGCCCCACAGGGCACCCTGGAGGATGCCACGCCGCTAGCTATCTGGGCGGGCTGGGAGTTTGGTCCACTGCCACAGCGCGTAGAGGTGCCACAGCGCGAGCCGGTGGACATCGATAAGCAAGTGTTCTTTGAATGGGACTTTTCCGTAAAGACCTTGCCCAATGCGCAGGGCCTGGACGGCGCGCCGATTTATACGCAGTCGCCGAAGGTAACGCTGCACCAAGAAGGGGAGTGGCGCCTCGATTTGGTCTATGCGCCTGTCGACGGCGAGCAGGAAGAGATCTCCGAGCAAACCCTCGGCACCGGCATAGCAGAGGTGTTCCCCTCCGATCTCTACGAGGATCCGTGGGTCGGCCGCTACGAGGTCTCGCTGTACCACGAGGACACGCTTGTCGACGTCCGCTTTATCTCCATGGCCGAGGGCCTGCACATGCGCGCAAGGAACGAGGGCCCGCGCGGTACCGACTTCCGCTTCATCGATGCTTTGGGCAAGCACTCCGCGTTTGGTTACCTGCTCGCCTCGCCGCCGAAGAAGCCCATCGTGCTGGATAAGAAGGCACGCACTTTCCAGGAGACGGAGGTCTCCCGCCGCGAGGTAGTGGCCAGCGAGGCCGGCTACGAGCTGGAATTCGACGTCATCCCGGAGGCCCTTTTCACCCGCGTCAAACGCATCGGCTTGGAGCCGACCATCCACTACGAAAAGCCGGTCATCCTGGCAGGTCAACTGGACCAGGACGCCCAGTTCAGCGTCCATTCCCCGCGCCCGCTACCGCTAGCGAAGTTCGTCACCATCGACTCCCGCCAAAAAATCAAGGAGCTCGCGCGTACCTCCCGCACCACTCAGCCGGTGCGCAACCTGTCCGTGCCGAATGGCGCTTTGGTCAGCGCCGTGCGCAAGCAGGCTTCCTGCGAGCTGTTCCTCATGTGGTCCACGCTGTCCTACGAGGATTACCTCGCCGAGCTGCCTGAGAAGGAGCGCGCCGCGCACCTGAGCCGCAGCATGGAGCGCCGCGTGCTGGAGTATGAGGCATCGGCTTCCTCGAGCCTCATCTATGCTGCGCTGGCTACCGTCCGCAAGTCCCCATTGGCCAGCCGCGGCCTGATTGGGGAGGGCATCGAGATCGAGCAAAACCTCGAAGAACCCGTTGACCTCGTGGGATGGGCGTGGCCTTTGGCCAACCCAACCGTTGCCCCAACCCGCCTTGAGCCAAACGAGGCCGGTTTCGAAGCTCCTGAGCTCGAGGGCACTTTGCTTGTCGACGTCCGCGAGCTACAGGCTTCCTCCAACCTCGCCGCCCCGGCGCGCCCGTCGAGCGCCTCACTCGTCGTGGGCACCGACGCCGCCGAGCCGGCCTTGGCCTCGAAGGAGTGGACCCCGCTCGAGCTCTGGGACGCTTTCCGTTCCCTGCACGTGCTCTCGCAGCGCAGCCCGAACCCGCGCCTGCAGGCGATGTTCGACAGCATCATCGACAACCTCCGCCTCGACCCAGCCGCAGCCGTGCAGGCGCTGGGCCAGTCGGGTGTGAGCGTTAATCAGCAGGCTCGCTCCCTGGTGCGTACCCGTTTGTTCCACATGGACGTCGCCAGCGATAGTCCAGCAACGGATAACTACCCGGGCCTTTTGGGCGCCGTCGCGTCCGATGCCGCGCTGCCGCAAGAGCTCGCCACAGTGTGCACCTCGGGCGTCGACAGCCTGACGCGCCCGATGCTGCTCGCGGCCGCCACCACACCGAGCCCTTCGCCTGAGGTAGATGACCTCACCAGCGAGGCCGCCCGCATCGTCGCGCTGCGCGAATGCTTTGCCAACAACGGCCCGCTCGATGCCCTGGGCACCGTGGAGAAGCTGCGCAAGGATGCCACGGCCCTAACCTCGATTGTTCAGGAAGCCGGCGTGGACATGTCCGTGAGCCACACGCTCATCGCGCTGAGCGCCTTTGGCAGCGGCAACACCGCCGACGAGCTCAACGCCGCCGCGTGGATGCCGTATATCTCCTACGCCTTCGCGCTAGCTTCCCGCGCGGTGGCGCACGGCGCCATCCCGGAAAACGCCCTGCTGAAGGAGGACATGCCCATGCTTGCCGACGTCATGCCGCTCGCCCCCCGCCTCTTCTTCTACGACCTCGTGACGGCCGAAGCTCTCTTCCGCGATCGCGGCATGTGAGCGCGTGAGGTGTGCCACAATAGGTGAGCATGAAGGTTATCTCCACGAACGTCGCTGTCCGCCGCCCCGAGCCGCATGGGCGACACGAGTACACGGGCATCGATAAGCAGCCACGCCCCTTCCTGGACCTGGAGATACCTGGGCCCAACTACGGTGACGGCTCCGGCGTGGTGGGGGATTCCATCGGTGACCACGCCCACCACGGCGGTGCCGAGAAGGCCGTCTACGCTTATGCCCGCGAGGAGCTCGACTACTGGGAGGGCACGCTCAACCGCGTGCTGCGAGATGGCTACTTCGGGGAGAACCTCACCACCGAGGGGATCTCCTGGCCGAATATGCTGATCAACCAGCAGATTCAGGTGGGGGAGTGCGTGCTCGAAGTGTCTATCCCGCGCACACCCTGCGCCACCTTCTCCGGTTGGATGGACGAGCCCGGCTGGCTCAAGTCCTTCACCGAGCGCGGCGATTGCGGCTCCTACCTGCGCATCATCGAGCCCGGCCGCATCAACCCAGGCGATGAGATTACGCTCATCGGCCGCCCCGACCATGACATCACCATGGGCATGGCCTTTGCCGCCAAGATGGGGGACAAGGAGCTAGCCCGGCGCGTCGTCGACGCCGGCTGCCTTGCCGCAGTCCACCACGATCAGCTGGTTAAGCGCCTGCAGCCCCGCGGTTAGCTAGCCATTCATAGGTTGTCGCTTGTGAACCGCGCGTGCCATCCATACGCACGAATCGTGCCTTCACCAGTGACTTCAGCGCATATCGGACCTGCGCTCGAGTAAGGTTTGTGGCTGTTTCTATTTCGCCGATAGACAGCGGTTGTGCCGCCGTACGCAGCGCCTCCGCTACGCGCGGGGCGTTAACACCCAGGCGTTCCAAGGTCACTGGTGCATCCACTCGTCGTTCCGGGCCGGTGCCTGATTCCTCCTTGCGTAGTGGCTCCCAGATACGGGCCTCTCCACGAGTGTCCGGCCGCCACATCTTCACCGTAAATTGCACGCCAGAATCTATCAGGTCAGGCTCCGGTAGTCCTTGCTCTCGCGCGGCATCCAGCATGAGCTGCACGCCGCCGCCTTCGCCCTCAATAACAAAAGAGCCATCGTCTGCTTTGAGATATCGGCACAGTCTATAGAGCCGCTGGTTAATCTCCTGGCGCGCCAGATCTCTCGACTTGAGCTGTTCAACCGTCAGATCCCGTAGGCCTCCTGGACTGGAGATAACCATCTTGTCCGGTAGTAGGCGGACATCAATCGATTTACCCGCACCCAACGTATTTGGCCCAAGATCACGGTGCACCAATGCATTAGCCACGGCCTCTCGAATGGCCGGAAGGGGAAGTTCAGGAACTTCCACCATTGATCCGTCCTCTCGATATCGCCGTACGGCGGCTAAACGTTGCCTTACCCATCCCATTACCGAGTTCAACAGCACCGGAACGGGCCCCTCAAAGGTCTCCAACCCCAGCACTCGCCCGTGCTTCGAACCATTTGGTAGCCTTTGCGCCACCGTTACTGCTAAGGAGGGAAAATGTCCTTGGGGATAGAAACCCAGCGCATACAGGCCAGCAAGGGTCAGCTCTCCAGTCGCGGTCGTCACCGCTAGCGCCCGTAAGACGTCCTCATCTTGAGTAAGTCCCGATAGTCGCCGATTCTTTTTCCGCGCCTGAACCAAGAAATCTTGCACCACGTCGCTATCTAGGTCTGCAAGGCTCGTGCCTTCCACAATCGTCGTGTCATAGGACACTGCCTCTTCGGCATGCAGCTTTGCCACGTCCATCATGCGCAGCTCCGAGGCACTCATACGGTAGTCCCCATCAGCCATTCGAAGATACGCTTCTCCCCTGTAGATAGCAGGCTTATCAATAATCGGAAGACCCGTAACCTCCGCAATCACGACATGCGTGCCATCTATTGCCACACTGTCGGTATGCACTGTGACTGGAGGGGTGATGGCATGACGCGCCTGCGAGGCCAGAGCAGCCTCCATCTCCGAAGGATTCTCAATGCCAGTGACAATGAATCCTTCCTTCTCATTGACACCGAGAATGATAAGGCCGCCACTCGGCATGTTTGCGAACGCGCACAATGTCTGCGGTAGAGAGTCCGGAATGCCCCCTTGAGCGGTTTTGACCTCGACTGTTGTTGAATCACCGCCGCGCAACTCAAGCTCAGCCAATAGCTCTCTCAGCTGATTCTCGGACCAATTGTTCACGATGAATACCCGCCCTCAATGTTAACAATGACGGCTCAATGCTAACTTCATTCCTCTTCAATGACAAGAGTTCTCATTGATCTTCCCATTGAGGTGTCATTGACATTCTCATTGAGGCCAAATTATGGCCCTGAAACCCCGTATGTTTAAGCTTTATCTAGCGCATAAACCGCAATGAGTGGTTGGATAAGAGTTATCCAACCACTCATTTGCTGTCTGACGAATGGATAGCCTCTACAAGCCTCACTACGTTACCGAGAGCTGGATCCCCGAATCAGGCTCCGGCACTCCCCGGCGCGATAAGGCCGGAGGCCCTTTTTAGGTCTATGTCCCTGACCATCTTGTAAGTAAGGCATGGAGTTTTCCCCAGAGCTCACCAGCCGGGCAGCACGTATCGAGCGAGAGATCTTGGATCTCAACCGTCATGCTGCTTCTGGCCAGTTGGAGTCTGTGGCCCGCTTACTCATGCGTTCTGAGGCGATTTCTTCCTCACGCATTGAAGGTATTGCGCCCAACGTCGACAAGGTTGTCCTCGCGGAACTCGCCCAAAAGGAGGAAGTCCGCGGCTTTAAGGAAAGCGCGGAAGAGGTTGCGCGTAACCTCACCGTTCTGTGTTCCATTGAGAAGAGCTTTGCCACCGAACCAACATCTCCATCGGCCTTCTTGAAAAGCTCCAAAGAGAGTTGATGGGGGAGAAGGGCTCTATCCCCACTGGTCTTCGCACTATTCAGAACTGGATTGGTGGAAGTAACCACACACCCATTGGGGCCGAGTTCATCCCAGCGCCCCCAGGCCTAGTCCATGACCTCGTGGACGACTTATGTCTTTACCTCGATGGCGCTTCGCACGGTGCTCTCATCCAGGCCGCAATTGCTCACGCTCAGTTTGAAACGATTCATACCTTTGCAGACGGCAACGGGCACGTTGGCCCTGCTCTCATTCATGGAATTCTTCTGCGCCGCGGGCTTACGAAGTACACCATTCTGCCGGTAAGCCTCCTCCTCGGTACGCGGTCCAAATCGAAAGCTACCTGCCTTTTCGCACCATCGAGCGTTGTAAAATCCTCACCATGGAGCGCACGTATAAGTGGGAGCATGTCGAGACTCCCCTCATCCGGAACGAGGCCGCAGTTCATTTTTTAGGAGCCGGTTTGACCGCTTCCGGAGTGCAATACGGCGATGGATACGAGGCCACGTGGGAGCTGCGCGCCGCGGAGAACTGGATGACCGAACGTGTGTCGGTGAACGTTGAAGGCGACGGATGGGGGCGAAGCCTCGAGCTGTTAAGGTCCGAACAAGGCGTGTGGTCGGCGGAAACCAATGAAGAGGGCGCCCAGCCTGAAGAGCTGCCCTCCCCCGGTATCGTCCAGTCAGCCGACCTGAAAGCCGCACTCGATTGCGATCTCGGTCTGTGCCCTCTCACCAACACAATGCCTATTCGTCGCTTGACGCTGCTTGAGACTCAGGTTCCGAAAACGCAGCTGATCATGGCTTGGATTGATATACCGTCCCTCCAGGTGATCGCATCAGACCAGTACTACAGCTCCGTCGATGCTGAAACTGCCCGATATGAAAGCGGAACACGGGGAGTCGACGTCGAGTTGGAGGTCGACGGTGACGGAGTGGTCGTACACTACCCTGATCTCGCACGGCGGGGCTGATCCGGAAAAAACGCTAACTAAGCTGGGCGGTATGAACGACCTGACCATCGCGCCTGGCCCAGGGATCCCTGGGGGTCTCGTGATCGTCGCCGCCGACCTGACGGAGCGGTTCGCGAAGTCGTCGGGACCAGGCGGCCAAGGCGTCAATACTACGGACAGCAAAGTGCAGCTTTCCGTCGATATCGCTACGTGCTCATCGCTTTCCGACGCCCAGCGTCGCCGCGTCCTTCACAACCTCGAGCACCGCCTAGACGGCACCGTCCTTACCGTTACCGCATCGACCCAGCGATTACAGGTACGCAACCGCGCCGAGGCACGCGAACGCATGGCCGCCCTCTTGCGCGAGGCGCTCGCTCCGCCTCCTCCTCCGCGGCGCAGGACCAAGCCGACGCGGAGCTCGGTACGACGCCGTCTCGAAGCGAAAAAGCGGCGCTCGGAACTCAAGTCCACGCGACGGCGGCCCCAAATTCCCTAGTTCGAACCATCCGCGTGCATATCCTCACGCTGACGGACCTGGTTCGGGTAACCGCTACGCTGAGACAGCTTGGACCGGGTGAATCCGCTCGATTTCCGAGAGGGTCTTGTCTTCCGCCACGTCCAAGTCATATTGAGCCTGTAACCCGAGCCAGAACTGGGGGCTCATCTCGAAAAACTTCGCTAGACGAAGGGCCGTGTCAGCGGTTACAGCGCGCTTACCGTGAACAATTTCGTTGATCCGGCGGGGCAGAACGCCGATGGAGACGGCGAGCTTGTGCTGGGTGATCCCCATTCCTTTGAGGAAGTCCTCCATGAGGATCTCACCGGGGTGAACCGGAGGGAGCTTGTCAGTGGTAGTCAACGATCTCAACCTCCTCTGGCCCCGCGGCGGACCACCGAAAACAGATCCGCCACTGGTCGTTGATTCAAATGCTGAACTTACCCCGCTGATCACCTTTCAACGCCTCGAGCCGGTTTCCCGGGGAATCCGTAACTCATCAAGAGTCTGCGCGTACCCAAGCTGGCGCAGCTTCCACAGACGCTCAGTGTCCTTGTCAGCGAACGACTGGATCATGCTTCACCCTATCCCCCATAACGCGAAGCATCAATAACGCTACACGTTAAATTTGAACTCCACGGTATGTTGTTGCAAAGTTACTTTCTCGTTAGCCTGCAACAATCAGAAAACTGCAATTACGTCAGCACACAGAGAACATATGGGCGCATGGAAACACGTAAAGGTTTGCGGGATGGCGTAGACGTCAACGTGAAGATTCTGAGAACCTCGCCGCCCACGTCGCTCCCGCGTTGGGTGGCAGCCGAACCACAAAGGATCAGTCATCTTCTATCCCATCGACTAATTCCTGCAGGTCGCCGGACCTTCGCGCAACCGTCAGTTCAGTGCATTTTGAATAGTTCAGCGCACGTTGTATTGTTCAGTACATGCTGACTATTGCTTCACGCCTCGACGTCATGAACCGGCTCGGCCGGGCCATGGCTGATCCGACGCGTTCCCGAATCCTGATGACCCTACTCGACGGTCCGGGCTACCCGGCCGAGATTTCGCAAAGCTTGGATCTGACGCGCTCGAACGTCTCGAACCACCTGTCCTGCCTACGCGATTGCGGCATCGTCGTCGCTGAGCCGGAGGGCCGTAAGACCCGCTACGAAATTGCCGATCCGCACCTCGCGGCGGCGCTCGAAGAGCTGGTCAACGCGACGCTGGCCGTCGACGAGAATGCCCCCTGCATCGACACTGAGTGCTCGGTGCCCGGCTGCGGCGAGAAAGGAACGGACGCATGAGTTCAGCATGTGGATGCGAACACGAACCCGCCACGGAGATCGAAGAGCTCGATCGGCCATGGTGGAAGGACCCCGAGCTACTGCTACCGATCTTCTCCGGCGTAGCCCTCATTACAGGACTGGCGCTGGACTGGTCCGACTTGGAGACGCCCGCAACGGTACTGTATTGGCTTGGCCTGCTGTTAGGCGCTTACACGTTCGCACCTGGAGCGATCCGGAACCTTGTCACGAAGCGCAAGCTCGGCATTGGCTTGCTTATGACGATCAGCGCTGTCGGCGCGGTGATCCTTGGTTTCGTCGGAGAGGCCGCGGCGCTGGCGTTCCTGTACTCGATCGCCGAGGCGCTTGAAGACAAGGCGATGGACCGGGCCCAAGGCGGACTGCGGGCACTGTTGAAGCTGGTACCGCAAACCGCGACCGTGCTGCGCGACGGTACGACGGCCGAGGTCGCTGCGAAGGACCTTGAGGTTGGCGAGCTAATGGTCGTACGCCCCGGGGAGCGGATCGCCACGGACGGCATCATTCGGTCCGGACGCTCCAGCCTTGACACCTCAGCGATCACCGGAGAATCCATTCCGGAGGAGGTTGCGCCCGGCGACGAGGTACCCGCGGGAGCGATCAACTCCGCCGGTGTGCTGGAGGTCGAGACGACCGCAGCTGGAACGGACAACTCGCTGACCACCCTCGTCGACCTGGTCGAGCAGGCGCAGGCGGAAAAGGGCGACCGCGCCCGGATCGCCGACCGGATTGCCCGACCCCTAGTGCCCGGGGTGATGATCCTTGCGGTGCTGGTCGGTGTGATTGGCTCGCTGCTGAGCGACCCCGAGACGTGGATCACCCGTGCCCTGGTGGTTCTGGTCGCAGCGTCACCGTGCGCGTTGGCAATCTCCGTGCCGCTGACGGTCGTGGCCGCGATCGGCGCGGCCAGCCAGTTCGGCGTGGTCATCAAGTCCGGCGCGGCGTTCGAGCGGCTCGGCGGCATCCGTCACCTGGCGGTGGACAAGACCGGAACCCTTACCCGCAACCAGCCCGAGGTTACCGGAGTGGTCCCGGCAGACGGATTCGATCGGGCGCAGGTGCTTTCCTTCGCGGCGGCGGTTGAGCAGCAATCGACGCACCCCCTCGCCGCGGCGATCGTGGCAGCGGAGCCCGAAGCGCCCACCGCCTTGGGTATCAGCGAGGAAGCCGGTCATGGCATCGGCGGCACCGTCGAAGGCCGACGGGTGCTGGTCGGCAGCCCCCGATGGATCGACGCCGGGCCACTGAAGGCGGACGTTGAGCGTATGGAGTCCGAAGGCCAGACCTGCGTCCTAGTCACCGTCGATGACGCTCTCGCCGGGGCGATCGGGGTGCGCGACGAGTTGCGGCCCGAGGTGCCCGATGCCGTGCAGTCCCTGCACGACAACGACGTGGAAGTGAGCATGCTCACCGGCGATAACACTCGCACCGCCCGGGCGCTGGCTGAAATCGCCGGAATCGACGACGTGCGCGCCGAGCTGCGACCGGAGGACAAGGCAAGCATCGTTGCCGAACTCTCCTCCAAGACGCCGACGGCGATGATCGGCGACGGCATCAACGACGCGCCGGCACTGGCGGGCGCAACGGTGGGCATTGCGATGGGAGCAACCGGCTCTGACGCCGCGATCGAGTCCGCTGACGTCGCCTTCACCGGCCACGACCTCCGGCTGATCCCGCAGGCGCTGCAGCACGCCCGCCGAGGCAGCAGGATCATCAACCAAAACATCGTGCTGTCTCTGGCCATCATCATCGTGTTGATGCCACTGGCGATCAGCGGTGTACTGGGCCTGGCCGCCGTCGTGTTGGTACACGAAGTCGCCGAAGTCATCGTGATCTTGAACGGCCTGCGGGCTGCACGAGCGAAACGCTGAGGCTGTGACCGGCAAGTCTTATAAGGGTTGAACCACGCGCCGAGCGCACACACACACGTTGGACCAGGCGAGTCATTCGAGTTCACCGCCTGGTCCTTCTCGATGCGTGCAGGCACGGGAACTGTGGGTGAACCTAATAGTTCAACGGCCTGATACCGCTTGCAGATTCTTCACACGAGGTAGCGGAATGGACCGAGGCCGAACGAAAACCGGAGTTAGAGACAGCGCTCTTCAACCTACCCCAATAACGCGAAACGTCATTAACGCCTCGCGTTACACGTTGAACTTGAACTCGACCACGTTTCAGTACAGGGTAACCTCTGAATCGATAGGTGGCGCGTCCGCCGCAGTAGCCCCGGCAGCTGCGGGGGAAGGAGAGTAAACCATCTTCAAGCTCTACCCGTGACTGCCGGCTCGTGGTCCCCATTTGAGACTCGCGTGTAATGGACGTTCCTGAAGTATCTATGTAAACCTTTGTACTCTAGAGCTATGTTTCGAATGCCGTTTCGGCGCGGTGGACGACGGACCACCGAGGGCCATCCGCACGACGCGACCACGCTCGCCAGCTCACCCGAACCTAACCCAGATCACGCATGGAAGACACTCGCATTGGTGAACGAGTGGATTCGCCACTCAGATGCGAAGGCCAGCGTGACACTTGCCTTCACCGGGGTGATGGCAACAATGACATACAACCTCGCAAAGGACGTTACTTCCCGGACTGTATTGTTCGACACTCTCGTTGGGTTGACCTGCTTGTTGCTTTTTATTACCGGCGCTTGGTGCGGATGGACACTGACCCCGAGAGTCAAGGACAAGGATGCAGATCGAGACGCGATCAACAGACTGTTTTTTGGAAGCATCGATCGAAATTTCAGGGGCAAGAGACATGAGTACAGCGAGGTACTCCATGTACTGACCTCTAACCCTGTTGAGCTGACGAAAGATCTCGCTGACCAGATACATGTCAATGCTCGGATTGCCACGGTAAAAGCAACCGCCGCAAAGAGGGCCATCCGGTATGCTCTCGCTGCAGGAGCCGCTATCGCAGTCCTGTCCCTCGTTGTCGGTATCACGAACAGTTAAGACGCAAATGGACGGCAACTACAGACCGTATGACTGGAAGGCCAGCTCGGCCCGGATCCAAGCGATCCTAGACCAGCCGGCAGGAGCGTATGAGGAGGTAGACGGACTCCCTGACCGAGACAAGCTCACGTTCTCCAACGGCTTCTACGGCATGTGCTCGGCGATCTTCATTGACATCCGAGACTCGTCCGGCCTAACTTCGAAGCATAAGAGGCCCGTTCTTGCGAAGATCTACCGGTCGTTCATCTCGGAAATGGTGGCAGTCCTAAACTCAGACGCCTATGTGCGTGAGGTGAATATCGTCGGCGACTGCGTGTGGGCCTCCTACAAGACGACGCAGGTCAACCACATCGACGATGTGTTCGCTACCGCAGCGCAGGCCAATACTCTCTTGAAGCTCCTAAACCACCACTACGAAAAGGCAGGGATCACCCAGCTCAGCATTGGCATAGGCGTTGAGTACGGGCGGGTTCTCATGATCAAGGCGGGGTACAGCGGCAGCACGATCAACGACGTCGTGTACATGGGCGACGTCGTCAACAGAGCAGCCCATCTAGCGCACCTGGCGGGACGCGGTTGGGGATCGAGCCCGGTTGTCGTCGGAGGCGTCTTCTACTCGAACCTGAACGATCACAACCAAGGCCTACTCCGACCGCAGGGGATGCCCGGCATCGGAACCGTGTACCAGGGAAATCCCATCATCCCGCAGATGGACGAGTGGATCAGCTCCCTCAGTTGACATCTCCCGTCAGACAGACCACCAGAACGTCGACCCATAGATCCGATAGCCCATGTCGGAGGTCCCCAGGTCAGTCCACATGTTCTGCTTCGGGTTACCCCCTAGCTTCGAGGTCTCATTCAGCCTGTTGTAGACGTCGGCGGTGATGTAGGTCGGGTAGCGAGGATCGAGCGCAGCCAACTTCGCCGCATTGTTTGCTGCGTTCCCAACCCACACCAAGTCATTGCTGCCTCGGATGCCTGTTCGGGCGACGAAAAGCTTCGAGGTATCGATGCCGACCCGCTGCTTGAGCACGAAGGTGCTCTTCGGGTACTTCTCAGCGACTTTCGCTGCCACGATATTCTTCGACGCCCAGTTGATCTGGAGCCCGCACTTTGCGGCGGCGGTGTTCTTCGAGTCTCCGATAAACACGCCCATGACGCGGTCCCCGTCGTAGGCCGTGATGATACCGCCTCGCGCTCGAATAATCTTAGCTGCACAATAGAGATAGCTCTTGTAGACCTCCGCAGCGAACCAGTCCTTGTACCCCTTGACCATCTTCGTCGACGACGCAAGATCCGCGTAGAGGACAGTTGCGTCGAGCTCGACAGCAAGGTTCTTCAGCGGAAGGTCATCGGCGTCGGGCACCTTCTGGCCTGCGCGACGTTCCCACTGTTCATCAACGGTCTTCTGGACGTACTCCTCCAGCTCATCTTTCAGACTCATGCCGAGGCTCCTCCCCACGATCGCTCTAACCGTTTGCTCATTCAGCTTACCCATTGCACGGTGTCAGGGGGTTGCTGCAATAGGTCTGCTCGCGACCTTTCACATACACCAGAGGTTATATGACGAAACAGAACTCCACGGAGAGGCGAAAGAAGACAAGATCGCTCCCCGTCACGAAGAGCTAGCACCGCCGAAGTTGCCCTCAGTCAGATTCGGACTCATTCTCACAGTCAGTCGCGGAACAAGGACAACTCAGCACGGTCCCGACTGCAACTAAAACTGTTCCTCCGAAGCTAAATACCATCTTCTAACCGCTGGCGAAGCACGACTTCCTCTTCATCGCTGAGTCCAGCAAGTCTTTCACCCTGCTGTTCTTCTTCGAATCGCAGCGCATCCGCCAATGTTTCCTTCAACGGACGAATCCGCAGGCCAGCTTCGTAGGCTGCGGCGCAATCGAGTAGCGCGATGTTGCGAAACTGTTCACCTGGTACCCACAACGGCAAGGATTTTGGACCCATCCACGGGGTTACATCATTAGCGAGAAGCAGTTCATCAGAGTAAGGTCGCTCCGTAGCCTCCGATGCGGTTAACTCACGCGAAATCTTGAACACATCAGACAAGGAAGTAGCAAACCCCGTAGCGTTAAAGGTTCCGAAAGTCCCAACTTCTGCAGATTCAACTATCCAGCCTGCAAGGTCTTTCACATCAATCATAGCGACGGGAAACGCTGGGTCTGGGACGATAACGTTCTCACCCGTGGGATGCGCGAAGCGATACGGGTAGTAACCACTGCGCCCTGTTTCGTCGCCGTAGCCGGCGATCAGACCGGGGCGAACTACCATTACCGACCGATTTGTGCTGCGATATATCGTTTCGCAAGCAGACTTTGCGGCTGGGTACTGCCCCATGTTCTCCATGTAGTCAATTTCAAGCGGAGTGACTACGGAATCAGACTCGGAAGAAATACTTCCTTGGTCCTCATATACGCTGCTCGAAGACACAAATATACGATGCTTGGCCTGGAGTTTCGTCGCCGCATCCCGCGCATGCTTCGGCTGACTCGTCAGATCCACAATGGTGTCCCAAGTTTTCCCCGCAACCTCATCGTACGCACCGTCACGGTCACGGTCTGAACTCACAAATTCGGCTCCGTTGGGAACCTTCCCGTTACCCCGCGCGAGGCAAGTAACTTGATGTCCTCGGTCGATTGCTGCCGCCGCAATGTGTCCTCCAAGGAAACCGGTACCACCGAGCAATAAAAAGTTCATGTCACTAGTTGTACACGAAACCTTCTCACACGTGACCAGTCCTAATCCCAGCGCATCCAAGCTGGAATAAGATGTCAGAGCAGGATTACCCCACCATCTGTCAGAGCTTCTTATTCGGCTAACCTACACATTGAACTTAAATTCAACGCAGACGACATCCTCAGCCTGCTCGACCTCGCAGACCGCTAGCTCGCCAGCAGCCGCTTTGACACGAAGCTCCCACCGCCTACCGGGCGCGCAGTTCCACGGGCACAGCCTTAAAGTTTGCGGATACGCTCTGCATCAGCCACGAGGTTTTGCGTGAGCTTCTCCGCTTCAAGGCCACTCAAGTCGCAGCTGTCGAAGCGGGCCAGCCAATCAGCACGAATGGCGGGGGAGTCGAACCAGGTTGCGCGCTCGGCTTCAATATCCTCGATACCGCTCAAGGTGCGGCCGTCGCGGGTGCGGATCTCGAGGTCGTCGACAAGCGGCGCAATAGCCTTGAGCCCTGGGACGATGGCTTTAAAGCCCGACGTGTGGGAAACCTCATTGGTCCAGCGCGGGTAGCGGCTCACGCGCTGCGCCTCCAGGTAGCGCTGGGCGACGCCCAGCCTGGAGACCTCCTGCGCCACCGCCAGCCCCACGATCCTCACGCGGAAACCCGCGGAGCGAAACTTGGCTATCTCACCCGCGATGAATTCCGGGTTGGACAGCGTGTTCTCAATGATGAGGGAGTGCCCGTGCTGCCGGCCATACTCAATGAGCGAAGACATCCAAAAGGGGACCGGTCCATTGGTGAGCACGTCCATGCGCAGGGGTCGCGCTCCATGATCTCGTCGAGGGCGGGATGATATTTGCGTAATTCATCCGAATCTAGAACGACGTGGTCATACGTGAGCATCTCAATCACCGAGGATTTTCCCGACGCTGGTTGCCCTGCTAGGTAGATGACCTCAGGTTCCGCGGATGGCTGGCGAAAGAGATACGCGATACGCCGCTCAAGGACGCGGCGTTTAAAAGCATCATCGACCGGAAAATCCGCAGCCTTCAGCACTGTCACGCCACCTTTGCGCGGGTTTCAAGCTCATCGAGCAAGCGAGCAAAGAATTCCGCTGCGGCACGGATTTCCTCAAGGTCGGTGTTATCAACACCACTCACAATGCGCTGGACAAAATCCTCTTGTGCAGTCCAATACTTAATTTCTAGCTCACTGTCGGTCGCAAGCTGCTGGTGGAAATAGGCAGCTTTCAGCGAGGACGCAACCTCCTTCATTGCGTCGAAGGCTGCGTACTCGATCTCCGGGACGTTGGCGGTGCTCATGGCGCTTAGAATAGCAGCGCCACGGCGGTTTTAGCCGTTGATAATCTGCGGGTAGGCCAGGCCCTTGAGGCCCTCGGTGCCAAACTCCACGCCGTAGCCGGAGGACTTGATGCCGCCGAACGGCACGCGCGGATCTACGGCACCGTGGCTGTTGATCCACGTGGTGCCAGCCTCCAGCTGCGCGGCAACTTCCAGAGCGCGCTCACGGTTGGAGGACCACACGGAAGAGCCCAAGCCCACGTCAAGCTTGTTGGCCTGCTCGATTGCCCAGTCCAAATCGGTGTACTTGATGATCGGCAGAGCAGGGCCGAACTGCTCCTCGACGACAAGCGGGTTATCCGGATCGATATCTGCCACCAGGGTGGTGGGGTAGAAGTGGCCCGGCGCGTCGTAGTCAGGCTCGCCGCCCAACAGCACGCGTGCACCGGACTCCTTCGCTGCCTTTACCAGCTTGTCCACGATGTCGAACTGCTGCTTGTTCTGCAGCGGGCCGAGCACGTTTTCTTCTTCCAAGCCCACACCCATCGGCGAGGCCTTGGCTACCTCGACGAGGGTTTCGCAGACGGCGTCGTAAAGCGATTCCGGCACGTACAGGCGCTTCATTGCCGCGCAGGTCTGTCCAGTGTTGATGAACGCGCCCCAGAAAAGGTCGCCGGCGATGGCGGCTGGGTCGGCGTCGTCAAGCACGATGCCCGCATCGTTACCACCGAGCTCGAGGGTGAGGCGCTGCAGGTTCGCGGCAGAGGACTCGACGATCTTCTTGCCGGTCGCAGTGGAGCCGGTGAACATGATCTTGTCGATGTCCGCGTGAGTGGTCAGTGCTGCGCCTACCGCGCCGTCGCCGGTAACAACCTGCAGGACGCCTTCCGGAAGCACGGAATTAAAGACCTTGATGAGCGCCAGGACGGACAGCGGGGTGTACTCGGAAGGCTTAACCACCACGGCATTACCCATGCGTAGGGCCGGGGCAATCTGCCAAATGGTGATCATCATCGGCCAGTTCCACGGGCCAATCGCACCGACGACGCCGAGCGGACGGTAGTGCACGGTCGCGGTGATGTCATCATCGACAGCGGTGTAATCAGGGGACTCGAAGGACGCCGTCGCGCGCAGCCATGCGGAGCACGCACCAACCTCGAAACGAGCATTCGGGCCGTTCAGCGGCTTGCCCTGCTCGCGGGAGAGCAGCTCCACCAGTGGCTCCGCGGAAGCCTCAATGGCGTCCGCAGCCTTGAGCAGGAGGTCACAGCGCTCAGAGTCGCTGAGCTTTGCAAAGGACTTCTGCGCGTGAACCGCGCGCTCGACCGCCGCATTGAGCTCCTCAACACTGCCTTCAGGTGCGACGCCCACAACCTCTTCGGTGGCTGGGTTGATGATTTCTACGCCATCCTCAGCGCTAACAGCTGCGAGAAGATCTTCATACGTGGCGAACTGCGACATTTATTCTCCTTAGTCGAGGTGTGCAAAGTTTTGACTATTGTTACCCACAACACATATTGCCGCTTGACTTTAAGCGCACAAAACTTGTTCAAAAATGTGCTTGAGGTCACTGTATAGTACTTATATGCCCAACTCTTCCTCGCACTATGACCTCGCGGCCTGGCGCGCGGCGTCTTCGGAGACCTTCGGCAAGCTGGAGATTCACGCACCCGAGGCGAGCACCTTTTGGGCCCAGCTCACCAGCACCAGGGTGGGGGAGGTCTCCCTCTTCGACATGCGCACCGCGCCCCATTCGGTAAAAAGGGAAAACGCAGCGCTTGCCGACGCCCCCTTTTGCAAGCTCAGCCTCCAGCTTTCCGGCCACTCCACCATGGCGCAAGATGGCCGAACCTGCGAGCTTCATCCCGGTGACTTAGCACTGTATGTCACTCAACGGCCTTATGTTCTTGAATATCCCGTCGAGCAGCACACTCTTATCGTTCACTTTCCACAGAGCCTACTTAGCCTCACACCGGCGCAGATTCAGCAGCTAACTGCGAGCCCAGTTTCACGTGATCATGGCTTGGGCAAGGTGGCAGTGCCGCTTTTCGAGCAGCTGGCCAATAACCTCGACGTGCTGGAAGGCCCGCACGCCCCGGCCCTTGTTCGATCCGCCTTGAACATGTTGGTCACAGTGTTCTCTTCTGAAATCGACACCGCCTCTGACTCGAAGAATTTGTTATTCAACCAGGCCACCTCATATATCGAGCAGCATTTGGGTGATGCAGATCTTTCCCCAAGCACCATCGCCACGGCGCTTTTCGTATCCGTGCGCCATCTCCATTCCCGCTTCGCCGCACAAGGCCTTTCAGTAGGTTCCTACATCCGCAGCCGCCGACTAGAGAAAGTACGGGAGGAGCTAACAAACCCCTTAAATGCCAAGGAATCCATTGGCACCATCGCCGCGCGCTACGGCCTGCACGATCCTTCGCATTTCTCGCGCATCTTCAAGACTGAGTTCGGGCTTTCTCCCAGCGCTTATCGCGCCCGTTTCGCAGTCCATCCCTTTAAGAGTCCTAGATGGGGGTAAATCTCCCATTTAGCCTCTATACGGCTCTGCGTAGTCGCATAATAAATTTGTAAAGAAGAAATCTCTTGGCCTACTGCTTGCAGCGGCCCTCTCATTTGGCGCTATCTCTCCAGCGCAAGCACAAGAAGTTAACGCTCCGGTTGCCTCCGAAACGGGCGTTACAGCCGAACAAGATACCGCCACCAACTCCCAGTCCTCTGAACCTGATACCGGGGTAATTGTTGGCTCTGTCGTTGGCGCTCTCGCATTGGCCGGCCTCATCGCGGGCGGAGTCTATTGGGCTGTTCAACAGCGCATGATCCCCAATCCACTGCCTGGAATTATTCCGAATCCTCCAGCACCAGCTCCCGCCCCTGCGCCAGCACCGGCACCAGCTCCCGCTCCCGCCCCTAGGCCAGCTCCCGCCCCACCTCGCGTGATGGCACCCGCCCCGGCTCGCGTCACCGCCAGCTATGCAAACTGCACTGCTGTGTGGAACTCCATTGGCCGCCCAATCCGCTCTGGCGATCCTGGCTTCATGTCGAAGTTTGATCGTGATGGCGATGGCGTTGGTTGCGAGCGCGACCCTCGTTAAGACCTAAAGCAGCCACCCCATCGGAGTGGCTGCTTTTCTTATATTCCTTATCGGTTGGCGTATGGGTTACGCACACCGATGTACTGCAGCGAGGTGTACTCCTCGATGCCCTCGGCGCCGCCCTCGCGGCCCATGCCGGACTGCTTGACGCCACCGAATGGGGCAGCGGCATTAGAGATGACGCCGGCGTTAAAGCCCATGAGGCCGAACTCTAGGCCATCGCCCAGGCGCCACATACGGTCGGAGTCTTCCGTGAACACATAGGAGGCCAGGCCATACTCGGTGTCGTTGGCCAGTTCGATGGCCTCGGCTTCATCGCTGAAGGTGAGGATCGGCGCAACCGGTCCGAAGATCTCCTCCTGCGCCACGCGTGATTCACGTGAAACATTGGTCAGGACGGTCGGCTCGTAGAAGTAGCCAGCACCCTCACCACGGCTGCCGCCGACGAGGACTTTGGCACCCTTGGCGACGGCGTCTTCGACGAGCGCGGCGACGTTGTCCTGAGCCTTCTTCTCAATGAGCGGCCCACAGGTAACGCCCTCATCCATGCCGTTGCCCACCTTGAGCTCAGAGATCTTGGCTGCAAACTTCTGGGCGAACTCTTCGGCCACGGACTCGTGCACAATAAAGCGATTAGCTGCGGTGCAGGCCTCACCAATGTTGCGCATCTTCGCGCCCATCGCACCCGCTACAGCTTGATCTAAGTCTGCGTCCTCGAAGACGACGAACGGCGCGTTGCCACCGAGCTCCATGGAGGTGCGCAGAACGTTGTCCGCAGCAGCCTTCAACAAGGTCTTACCCACCGGAGTAGAGCCAGTAAAAGACACCTTGCGCAGGCGCGAGTCAGCCATGACCGGCTCAGAAATGGCGGAAGCGGACTTACCCGCCACGACGTTCAGAACGCCCTCCGGAAGACCTGCGTCAATCATGGTCTGGGCGAAGTACTGAGCGGTCAGCGGAGTCAGCTTCGCTGGCTTGAGCACCATGGTGCAGCCCGCAGCAACCGCCGGCGCAACCTTGCGGGTAGCCATGGCGAGTGGGAAGTTCCACGGGGTGATAAGCAGGCGCGGACCCACCGGCTTACGGCGGGTCACCATCTGAAGGGTGCCCTCCGGTGCGGGCAAGCTGCGGCCATAGTCACGCACGGCTTCCTCAGAGAACCAACGCAGGTACTCCGCGCCGTAAGTGACCTCACCGTAGGCCTCAGCCAGAGGCTTGCCCATTTCCAAGGTCATCAAACCAGCGAATTCATCCTTGCGCTCGGTAACAAGCTCGAAGGCGCGACGCAGAATGTTAGAACGCTCGCGCGGGGTTGTGCGCGCCCACTCGTCCTGGACGGCACAGGCGGCATCCAGCGCGGCCACGGCATCCTCCGAGTTACCCGAAGCCAATGTGGCTAGTACCTCACCGGTGGCGGGATTCTCCACGTCGAAGGTCTCACCTGACGCAGCATCGCGCCACTGCCCGTTAATCAGCAGGCCGGTCGGAACCTTGGCCAACAGTTGCTCAACATTGATGGTCATAAAAGTTGCTAACCTTTCTTCGAGAATTTGTCCGCCAGCGTACGCGCCGCACCGGACAGCAGCTGGACATCAGCTCCTACCAGCGCAAACGACGCACCTGCGTCGAGATAACGCTGCGCCTGCTCCAGATTGAAAGCGTTGACGCCCACCGGCTTGCCCGCAGCACGGACCGCATCGAAAGTACGCTGCACTGCGTCCAGCACGTCTGGGTGGGTCTGCTGGCCCAGCAGCCCCATTGAGGCCGCCAGATCCGATGGGCCGACAAATACTTGGTAAACACCATCGACGGCCGCGATCTCAGCCGCGTTCTCCACAGCGGTGAAGGACTCAATCTGCACGGTCAGGCTGACGGTCTCAGTGGCCTTCTGCAAATACCCCTCCACACCATTCCAGCGGGAAGAACGAGCCAACGCACTGCCGACGCCGCGCACACCGCGCGGTGGGTAATACATTGCCGCTACAGCCTTCTCGGCCTCGGCTGCAGTATCGACCATTGGCACCATCAGATTCTGAGCACCAACATCTAGGTATTGCTTGATAAGTGCGGTGTCATTAACCGGAACACGCACCATGCGGGTTGGCCCATACGCATCCGTGGCCCGAAGCAATTCTGCGATGGTCTCCAAGCTATAAGGGGAGTGCTCGCCATCAATGAGCAGCCAATCGAAACCGGCGGAAGCAACAATCTCCGCCGCCACCTGGGAGCCGGAGCAGATCCAGGCGCCGATCAACGGGGCGTCGTCAAGCGCGTGCGTGAAGGTTGGCGGAAGTTCTACTGGAATCGGCATGTGATTGCTCCCAACTTTCCATAATCGGCATGGACGGTATCGCCCGGCTCTACCCACATCGGCTTGGTGAAGGAGCCGGCGAGGATGATGTCGCCCTTCTTCAAAGTGTCGCCGTGGGCATGCAGCTTGTTTGCCAGCCAGGCGACGCCCATCGCCGGATGGTTGAGCACCGCCGCGGCGACGCCGGTGTCTTCGATGGATTCATTGCGATAGAGGAGGGCGGAGACCCAACGGAGGTCAACGTCTTCGGGGCGGACTGGGTTGCCGCCATAAACCATCGCGCCGAGCGCCGCGTTGTCAGAGATGGTGTCCACGATGGTGCGGCCCTTCATCTCAATGCGAGAGGAGAGGATCTCCAAGGCTGGCACCACGTAATCGGTCGCGCGGAGCACATCAAAGATGCTGCAGTTAGGCCCCGTCAGGTCCTCCTTGAGAACGAAGGCAAGCTCCACCTCGATGCGCACGTTCGAGAACTGCGCGTGCTCAATAATGGAACCGTTCTCATAAACCTGGTCCGCAAAGATGGCACCGTAGTCCGGCTCGGTAATACCGGTTGCCTCCTGCATCACCTTGGAGGTCAGGCCAATCTTGCGGCCAACGAGGCGTCGCCCACCGGCGATGCCGCGCTTTACCCATTCACCCTGGATGGCATAAGAATCCTCCACACCCATGTCCGGGAAGCGAGTGCTCAGCAGAGGAATCATCGTGCGGTCGCGCTCGGCCTGCGCCAGCTCATCCGCGATGGCTATATGTTGCTTGCTATCTAACATTGTCGCATTCCTTAGTTCGTTGTTTCACGTGAAACATGCAGAAAAGCTGGACCGCATTTCTGGGTTTTAATCAACCTTGAAATCACAGTCCAGCATCCATGAGAGCTTTAGAGCTGGTTGCCGAGCTTGAACTCGCCCTGCTTCCACTCCGGCATCTCCTCGGAATCTTCCTTGCGGGTGTAGGAGAAGCCATCCGCGCCGATGGTCTGCGCCATCTCGGACTCATCAGTGCGCTCGACCAGCGGAACCGGATTACCATCGAGGTCGAGGACGGTGGAGCCGTCGCGGTACCAAGAAGGAACAACCGGGGTACCCCACCAGTCGCGACGCTGGTTGTCGTGGACGTCCCAGGTGACAACCGGGTTGTCTGGGTCGCCGGTGTAGTAATCCTGGGTGTAGATCTCCACGCGGTGACCATCCGGGTCGCGCAAGTAGAGGTAGTAGGCATTGGAAACGCCATGACGGCCTGGGCCACGCTCGATAGCGTCAGACTCGCGGAGAGCGCCAAGCTTGTCGCAGATGGCGATGATGTTGTGCTTCTCGTGGGTAGCGAACGCGATGTGGTGCATGCGCGGGCCGTCACCACCAGTCATTGCAGTGTCGTGGACGGTCGGCTTACGGCGCATCCATGCGGCATAGACGGTGCCCTGCTCATCGCGGATATCCTCAGTGATGCGGAAGCCAAGATCCTCCATGTAATCCACGGCCTTCGGAACATCCGGGGTGATCTGATTGAAGTGATCCAAGCGAACCAACGCGCCCGGGATATGGGCGTCATAGCTCCACGCCAGACGCTCGCGGTGCTCTACCTCGTAGAAGAACTCGTATGGGAAGCCCAACGGATCCTGCACACGCACAGAGTCGCCGACACCCTTGACAAAGCCGTCCTTGTTGCGACGAACCTCGCAGCCGCGGGCCTTGTAAAACTCCTCAGCGCGGTCCAGATCTTCGGGGCTACGCACGCGGTAGGAGAAGGCCGCCACTGCCGGAACAGGGCCCTTGCGCAGCACCAGGTTGTGGTGGATGAACTCCTCGTAGGTGCGTAGGTAGATCGCGTTGTCATCTTCCTCGGTCACGACGAGGCCTAAGGTATCCACGTAGAACTTACGGGAAGCCTCAAGATCGGTAACAACGATCTCCATGTAGGCGCAACGCAGGATATCCGGTGCTTGAACGTTGGTCATGATGTGCTCCTTGGGTGAAAACTAGGTGAGAGAAAAAGGATTTAGTCCTGCTTGCCGAAGACCGGGTTGTGAACCTTGTCGAGGTTGATGTGGACTGCCTGCTGGTCGGTGTAGAAATCGATGGAACGGTAGCCACCCTCATGGCCCAAGCCGGAAGCCTTCACGCCGCCGAATGGGGTACGCAGGTCGCGGACGTTATTCGAGTTGAGCCAGACCATGCCGGCCTCCACGTTCTGCGCGAAGTTGTGCGCACGCTTGAGATCGGAGGTCCAGACATATGCGGCCAGACCGTACTTGGTGTTGTTGGTCAGCTCGAGCGCTTCCTCGTCGGTGTCGAACGGGGTGATCGCAACGACCGGACCGAAGATTTCTTCCTGGAAGATGCGGGCGGATGGGTCGACGTCAACGAAGACGGTCGGCTGCACAAAGTTGCCCTCTTCGAAACCCTCTGGGCGCTCGCCGCCGGCGGCCAGCTTGGCTTCCTGCTTGCCAATCTCGATGTACGAGGTGACCTTCTCGTAGTGCTCAGGGTGAACCAGGGCGCCGACCTCGGTCTTCGGGTCAGAAGGCAGGCCCACCTTTACGCGCTTGGCGACGGCGGTGTAGCGCTCAACGAATTCATCGTAAATGTCGCGCTGGACGAGGATGCGTGAGCCGGCGGTGCAGCGCTCGCCGTTCAGGGAGAACACGCCGAAGATGCAGGCGTCGATTGCGGTGTCGAGGTCCGCGTCGGAGAATACGATGGCAGGGGACTTGCCGCCCAGCTCCATCGACAGACCCTTCAGGTGCGGTGCCGCGTTCCCGAAGATGATCTGACCGGTGCGGGACTCGCCGGTAAAGGAGATCAGCGGGACGTCTGGGTGCTTGACCAGTGGGTCGCCCGCGTAGCCTTCCTCGCCGAAGCCGTTGACTAGGTTGAAGACGCCCTTCGGGAGGCCAGCCTCCTCAAAGATGCCTGCCCACAGCTGTGCGGAAAGCGGGGTGAACTCGGCAGGCTTCAGGACAACGGAGTTACCGGTGGCGATAGCAGGAGCGAGCTTCCAGGACTCCAGCATGAAAGGAGTGTTCCACGGGGTGATAAGACCTGCGACGCCGATTGGCTTGCGGTTGACGTAGTTGATCTGGCGGCCCGGAACCTTGTAGGCGTCGTCGGCCTGCGCAACGATGAGGTCAGCGAAGAAGCGGAAGTTCTCCGCCGCGCGCTTGGCCTGGCCATTGGCCTGGGTGATGGGCAGGCCGGAGTCGAAGGACTCCCAAGCAGCCAGCTTGTCTGCGCGGGTCTCGACGATGTCTGCGATCTTGTTGAGGACGCGAGCGCGCTCGCGGGGGAGGGCCTTGGACCACTCGCCGCGCTCAAAGGCAGCCTTGGCGGCAGCAACGGCCTTGTCGATGTCGGCCGGCTTGCCGGAGGCGGCCTTGATGTAGTTCTGGTTGGTTACCGGATCGAGTACGTCGAACTCGTCGCCGTCGATGGAGGAAACGAACTCACCATCGATGTAGTGGAGGATCTTCTCTGGCAGGTCGTTTGGCTTCGCGGCGTCGTTGTTGATGCTCATGGCTTTAGGGTTCTCCTTTAAGTCTGGGTATCTAGGTTGCGTTTGCAGTGTCTGTTTCGGCGTTTTTTGCCCGATAGCTCCGGGAGGTTTGCAAGCGGTGTTCCCGTGCAACCTTTTCCACGTATGCTTCCTCGGCGCCAATCTCAATGAGGGTGACTAGCTTTTCGTGTTCTTCCACCGAGTCCAACGCCCGCTCCGGGATGTAGCGGAAGGTCGAAACGCGGTGATATTCCAGTTGGTCCCATTGCTCGTAAACCAGCTTTACAAGCCTTTCGTTGGGACACTTGGCAAAGAGCACGCTATGAAATTCTTTGTTGAGCTTGGTGAACTCGTCTGGGTCGTGGGTGACATCAAGCTCGCGCATCTGCTGATTAAGCTCCCGCGCCTTGGCGACGTCCGCGGCTTCGAGGAAGGGAGCGGACTGGGCGGTTGCCCGGGCCTCGAGTGTGGCCACAATCTCCATGGATTCGTAGTAGGCCTCGCGGTTGTGGGTGGTTACTCGCGCGCCCACATTGCGTTCGTAGGTAACCAGCCCTTCGGCCTCGAGCTGCCTGATGGCCTCGCGCACCGGCACGACGCTGACATCGAGTTCTTCCGCAATTGTTGTAAGAACCAAGCGGTGGCCTGGCTCGTATCCGCGGGTGCGGATCTGCTGGCTTATCCAGTTATATGCCTGTTGGGATTTGCTCTCCGCGAGGCTCATTGACCACCCCCATTCTTGAAGGCGAGGTAGGCCTCCTTGTTGGCGCCCTTTGGCGGGAACATCCCGTCGAGGCTTGCGCCGGCCTTGACCTGCTCGGCCACCCAGTCATCCTCGTGCTCCTTGGCAAGCGCAGCGTCTGCTACCTCCTCAGCCAACTCGCGCGGGATGACGATGACGCCGTCGTCATCGCCGACGATGATGTCTCCCGGGATAACGGTGGCGTTGCCACAGGAAACAGCAATGTCGCTATCCCACGGAACGTGCTTGCGGCCGAGCACGCATGGGTGTGCGCCTTGGGTGAAGACGGGCAGGCCGATCTCACGGACCGCCTCGTAGTCGCGCACACCGCCATCGGTGACAACACCGGCCGCGCCGCGGGTCTTCGCGCGCAGTGCAAGAATGTCGCCCAGGGTGCCAGACCCCGGCTCTTGGCGAGCCTCGATGACGATTACTTCGCCTTCCTTCACGGTGTCGAAGACTTTCTTCTGCTCGTTGAAGCCGCCGCCGTGGCTCTTGAAGAGATCTTCGCGCCCGGCAACGAAGCGCAGGGTGCGGGCGACGCCCACCATTTTGGTGCCCGGAGTCTGTGGATAGACACCTTCGATGACGGATTGGTTGATGCCGCGATTTCGTAACTGTGCCGAAAGTCCGGCGGTGGGCGCCTCCTCCAATTTCCGCTTCAATTCCGCGGAAAGTTCGGAAGAGGAGGAAGAGGCAAGCGGCGGAAGCCCAGCGGACTCACGGTCGCCGTAGGCATCCTCGCGCTGCTTGTCATCGACATTCGGCAGGTTGCCCAGAGCCGAATCGAAGGAAGCCGGGATTTCTACGACTGCCGTCTTAAGACGTCCGGAGGTCTCGCCACCCGGTACGTCAACCTCGACCTCGACGACATCGCCGGGCTTGATCACGGTGGAGCCCGCCGGGGTGCCCGTCAGGATGATATCGCCAGTCTCCAAAGTCATGTGCTGGGAGAGGTCCGCGACAAATTGCGCGAGAGGGAAGATGAGGTCCTTCTCAGACGAGGTACCCTCCTGCGCCAGCTCGCCATTAACCCAGGTGCGCAGGCGCAACGAGGCGGGGTCGATCTTCTGGGCGTCGATAAGCATGGGCCCAATCGGCGTATAACCATCGCGGGACTTGGAACGGGTATTAGATCCCTTATCCTGCGCGCGATAATCATAAAGCCCCAGGTCATTGGAAGCAGTTACATAGGCGACATGACCCCAAGCCTCATCCAAGGTGACATTGCGAGCCGGCTTGCCAATGATGAGCGCAATCTCGCCTTCAAATGCCAACAGCTCAGTGCCCGCCGGACGCTCGACGACGCCGCCGGATTCCGCCAGGGTACTGGTCGCCTTCAGGAAGTAACTCGGGGTCTTGGGCCAGCGACCACGTTGAGCGGCACGGGACTCAAAAGCCACGTGCACGGCAATAATCTTGCCCGGTTTCTCAGGCAGGAATTGGGGTACAGCCATGAAAAATCCTTCTTTTCTCTCAAATGTTTGCCCAAATCGTATATTATCCCTACCAACGCCGCAAGTGGTTCAACTCACAATAAGTGGTTAGGTATACGACAAGCCACAACTTGAAAGGGAAAACATGTCGCAAGCAACTGCCGCTCCGACAATCACGACGGCCGAACGCCGCCGTGTTGTCGCCGCGACCACCATCGGTACCGCCATCGAGTGGTACGACTACTTCCTCTACGCCGCGGTAGCTGGCCTCGTATTCAACAAGCTCATGTTCGGCCCGCTGGAAGGCGGCCTGGCCACCATCATCTCCTTCCTTACGGTTGGCCTTTCCTTCCTCTTCCGCCCAATCGGCGCTTTCCTCGCCGGCCACTTCGCCGACCGCTTTGGCCGTCGCGTGGTTCTCATGGTCACCCTCTTTGCCATGGGCGGCGCCACCACGCTAATCGGCGTCCTGCCCACCTTCGATAGCGCTGGTGTTTGGGCGCCAATCCTGCTCATTGCCCTGCGCATCATCCAAGGAATTTCCGCAGGCGGCGAGTGGGGCAGTGCGGTGCTGATGGCGGTGGAGCACGCACCCGTCGATAAGCGCGGGCTCTATGGCGCCGGGCCCCAGGTGGGCGTGCCGGCTGGCCTGCTGCTTTCTTCCGGAGTTCTTTCAATCATGAACACCATCGCGCCTGGCGACGCCTTCATAGCCTGGGGCTGGCGTGTACCGTTCCTGCTTTCCTTCGTGCTGGTTTTGGTGGGTTACCTAATCCGCATGGGCGTTGACGAATCCCCAGTCTTCGAGGAAATCGCCGAGCGCCAAGAGGAAGAAACGCCACATCCTTTCGCCGTTCTGTTCAAGAAGTTTTTCCCACTAGTCTTCACCGCAGCACTGGTTTTCGCAGGCAATGGCCCCGTGGGCTACATGACCACGGGCGGCTACATCCAGAAGTACGCGACCGACCCGGACGGTCCGGTTGCGCTCGCGCGCGGCGACGTCCTGAATGCCGTCACGCTTTCCGCGTTTACCTGGGCACTTTTTACGTTGTTTGCCGGTGCCATCTCCGATCGAATTGGTCGCCGCGCGACTTATCTCATCGGCTTTATCGCTCAGGCGCTCGGCGCCGCAGCGCTTTTCCCTCTGGTCAACACTGGCGATCTCAAGCTGCTCTATCTGGCACTGACCTCGCTAACCTTTGGCCTGGGCCTGACCTACGGCGCCCAGTCCGCCATGTATGCCGAGCTTTTCCCGGCATCCATTCGCGCCACGGGCGTTTCCATCACCTACGCCCTCGGCTCGGTCCTAGGCGGAGCTTTCGCCCCGATGATTGCGGCTTCCCTGGTCGAAGCAACGGGCACCACCTTCGCGGTATCCGGCTATCTAGTCACGGCTTCGCTGGTTGGCCTCGTGTGCACCTTCATCCTCCGTGAGCGCAAGGGAATCCCTCTTGGCCCAGAGCACGAAGCCGCGCAAGCGCGCGGGCACTTCATCTTCAGCAAGTAATTCCCCACCGTTTCCACGCAAATCGAAATGCTCATTGTAGAGAATTGCGGCATCATATATGATTCCGCACATAGGACTTAGATCACACTCCCTTAATGCATTGAGTTAAGTCACCCGCATCCCATCCACTTCATCTCGGCCAACAAGGAGATCACAGTGCAGTTCCACCACAATGGTTATGTTTCCCAAGACCCCCGCGTCCTCGAGCCCGCAGGTTATGGCGTCGACCGCGCCAGCGAGCTGCCAGACACCATGGACGTCCTCATCGTGGGCTCCGGGCCCGCGGGCATGATCACGGCTGCACAGCTGGCGATGTTCCCGAGCGTCAACACTCGCATCATCGAGCGCCGCCCGCACCGCCTCATCCTGGGCCAGGCAGACGGCATCCAGTCCCGTTCCGTGGAGACTTTCCAGGCTTTCGGCTTTGCCAAGGAAATCACCGAAGAGGCCTACGAGATCACCGAGATGTCCTTCTGGAACCCGGATCCAGAAAACCGCGAGCACATTATCCGCGGCGCCCGCCCCGTCGATGACGAGGGTGGCATCTCCGAGTTCCCACACCTCATCGTTAACCAGGCCCGCGTTCTGGATTACTTCGCCCGCTTTGCCCACCGCGCCCCGGGCCGCATCGAACCGGACTATGGCTGGAAGTTCATCGAGCTCGAGGTAGGGGAGGGCGAATACCCCGTTGCCGTCAAGCTCGAAGATGAGAACGGCAATCCCCGCACAGTCCACGCCAAGTACGTCGTCGGCTCGGACGGCGCCAAGTCCCGCGTGCGCAAGTCCATCGGCCGTTCCTTAGACGGCGATCAGGCCAACCACGCGTGGGGCGTCATGGACGTCGTGGTCGATACCGACTTCCCAGATTGGCGCACCAAGTGTGCCATCCACTCCAAGGCTGGCTCGATCCTCCACATCCCGCGCGAGGGCGGCTACCTCTGCCGCATCTACGTCGACTTGGGCGTCGTCCCAGAAGGTGACAACGGCAAGATCCGCGAGACGCCAATCGAGAAGATCATTGAGAAGGCCAACGAGATCTACTCTCCTTATTTCATCGATGTGAAGATGGTGGCTTGGCACTCCGTCTACGAGGTAGGCCACCGCCTAGTCGATGCCTTTGATGACAACAACGATTCCCCGCGCGTCTTCCTGACCGGCGATGCTTGCCATACCCACTCCGCGAAGGCGGGCCAGGGTATGAACGTTTCCATGCAGGATGGTTTCAACATTGGCTGGAAGCTTGGCCACGTCTTGGATGGCCGCGCGCCGGAGGAGCTGCTGAGCACCTACCACGGCGAGCGCCAGCCAGCCGCACAGAACCTCATCAACTTCGATAAGGAATGGTCCACCCTTATGGCCACCCCGCCGGAGGAGCTCGAGGATCCATGCGCGGTGGAGAAGTACTACGTCGCCGCCGAGGAATTCGCCGCCGGCATGATGACCCAGTACGAGGAGAACATCATCGTCGGCGACACCCAGCATCAAGAACTGGCCACTGGCTTCCCGGTGGGCAAGCGTTTTAAGTCCTTTGAGGTTCTCCGCCGCTGCGACGCAGTTCAGCAGCACCTGGGCCACCAGCATTTCGCAGACGGCCGCTACCGCATCTACGCTTTTGCCGACGCCCCGAAGGCCGGCGAGGAATCCAAGTTCAGCGCCTGGGCCGAGCGGATGAAAGAGGTTCTGGCCAAGTTCACTCCCGCTGACGCCGACGAGAACACCTACTTCGACGTCAAGGCCATCTACCAGCAGACCAACCACCACGATTACGAGATCTTGGACGCCCCGCGTCTCTTCCGCCCCCTTAACGGCAAGTTCCATATCCCCAATTGGGAGAACGTATTCAACGCCCTGCCCGAAGAGCGCGACATCTTCGAAGCCCGCGGCATCTCCCGCGAGGGCGCTGTTATCATCGTCCGCCCAGACCAATACGTCGGCGCGGTCCTGCCGCTTGACGACGCCGCGGCTGTCGAGGCCTACTTCGACAAGGCGCTGTTGCCAACCAAGTAAGCAACGGCTCAAAAAGCAGCCACAAACAACGCCCCGCGTAGTGTTTCACGTGAAACA